>NZ_JAYKGW010000034.1:0-28545 GCF_035285525.1 Okeania sp.
GGTATCCAGACACGGCGGGTCGGGCTGGCTTTGAGGTATCGCGTATTTAATAAATCAACCAAGTTTAATCGCTGCATAGGAGGTAGGTTTTTTATACCGTCTATTCCCGCAGTTTTCTTACCCTGGTTATCTTGAGTCACGCGCCTAACAGCTAGCAACCTAGCGCAATAACTTTTGGTCAGAAGTCTTTGGTATTTACGCATCTTGCGGATTTCGCCACGGCTGGATGCTCTGTAAATTAACTTTTGCAACTTAAATACATTCTTCTCAACCCGTCTCCAGTTGATATCCTTCCATTTAAGATTTGGATTGATACATACCGGGTCTGGTATATCGTCTGTATCCCATGCCACGCTTAAAAAGGGCTTTGGGTTTCCCAATCTTCTTTTTAGTGTTTTAGCTTTATTCATCGCTATTTATTACCTTACATTACGTCTAACAGTGGGTACGTCAGCAAAATCATGCTTTTTACCCAATCCTACTCTCCCTAAGACCTACGATAAAATGCGTAGATTTACCTTGAATGGCTTCCTAAGATTTCGACCTATATACTTAGGTGTCTTAGAGAGGTTTCCTCGTTCCCTTATCCCTTTATTACGGCCAATTTAGTGGGGTAAAATCTCCCGGAGGGTTCAGTATGGTTGTTGATAATTTTCCTGTTATAAAATTATCCATTGACCCCCTGACTTTCGTCCTACATCCCATAGCTACCTTGGGGATGGATTGACGTAACGAGAGTTTGATTACCTTCCTGTTTGTCCACTTGTCAGCCTTTGCTTGCGGTATCGTTCCTCGGTAACTGGTATTTTTCCGCTTTTAGACCAGCTTTAGGGATTGATGTTCAGTCGCTACCCTATGGCCTATGCTTTCTACCCAACAACAGGGCGGTGGAATTTCACCACGAAGGAAATAAGAGTTTTCCAATGGCCAAATATTTAACCTCCTTTAAGATTAGCCACGGAAGGCCAGATATACCTGCTGAAAAGCAGTTTTGACTAGCCAACGAGTCGCACAAAAGGTTCATCATAAGTTCCCACCCATTCCTTACTATTCCCTATCCAATTTACTATTTTCTCAGCTACCTTATCTGCAGGTGGAGCAGAATTAACTCGCTGTTCCCGAATCTTATAAGCTTTATCATTCAAACGATTCACAGGCGCCCAAGCAAATTTACCAGCTATTACCCCAGGGCGATACAATCGGAGGTAAATCATATTTTTACTAGAATGATATACAATTGGTCCGACTCCAGACCAGAAATAATGTAAGGCTATTTTTCCAGAATGATAAACAGGTCCGAAACAGGAAGGACTTCCATCAGCAATGGAACCAATGGCAATGACATCTAAACGTCTACTTCTAACTAACTTTGCTGCTTCAGTCGCCACAACGGCAGGCCAAGTATAGTTAACTCTGTTCATTGATTCTACCAACTCAATGACAGGAATCCCACCTTCTCCCACTTCGGTTTCAATTTGACCAGCGTTTAATATTACCACATCTGGGTCATAGTCAAATAGTTTTTTGGCATCTTCTATAGTTTCTTGGGGAGAAACATACAACTCATCAAAAAAATCTCCTTCTAGATTAGGTTGACGAGTCACACCGACAACTCGCCACCCCCGTGACTTATATGCTTTACCCATCGCACTACCTAAAGTGCCAGAAATTCCAGTAATTACAACAGTTTTCATATAATTTTATCCATGAACGAATAGCCCTGTAGCAATTAGCTATTATATAGTGTCTGGTTGAATAAAGAAAAAGCTTTTAAGATTATTTATATACAGGTTTTAAATATTACTGATTTTTGTTTCTATAAATTCTGTTTAAGTATCTCAATAAGCTTTTGGAAATTATTACTTTGATAGTGTTTTAAAAGTTTAATAGCTGTTTTTTATGGTTCGTCTATTTTCACATTAATAATTTTAGTTTTATATCAAATCCGATAGTATTGGTAGAATTCAAGACCGTAGGGGTTTGGTCTCCAATTTATCGGGAACCGTACGCTCTACAAACTAACTAGGATTTGTAGCTTTTTTCTGATTATAAACCTTATTCCCCAAAGCAAGTGGATTTGATATTACAGCAGATTTCAATCAAATAATATACAAAGTGAATAACGAAAATTTTCTAGTGGGGTTATCTTGCCCGCGATGGGCGTAGTTAATAATAGTCAAAAGAACTGTATATCACACAAACAATACATTCTATAGAAATTACCAATTGGTTGCTTGAAAATGAACCTGATTATTTACAAGAACTTGCTGAATTTTTAAAAGGAATAATCGAAAATTCCTCAAATCAATAAAAAATTAATTCCGGGTCGGAAATAGAGTAAATTAGCGATCGCTTCCCTCTGCTCAACAATACTTAGGCAAAGGTACTAGGTATAGATTCAAAAAAACTATTGTACAAGAGTTTTAAACTTTATAGATAGAGTCTCTGTCAATCAATAAAAAATTAATTCCGGGTCGGAAATAGAGTAAATTAGCGATCGCTTCCCTCTGCTCAACAATACTTAGGCAAAGGTACTAGGTATAGATTCAAAAAAACTATTCTACAAGAGTTTTAAACTTTATAGATAGCCTCCTAACTATCTTCTACTTCTATCTCCCCCTTTTTTTGAAAGGGGGAGATAATCTCCCTTTGCACACCAGATTTACTATCACTTTATTATCCGAAACTACCGTTATATCTAGATTGATAACTTACTTTCCCCCCTGTAAAAATCAGAAAATATGCTATACTAAAAAATTGTTGCTAAAAAAAATCCATAAATAAAATGTCTACAAAACCCACCATCGCATTTAGTCACCTGGGATGCGAAAAAAATCGCATTGATACCGAACACATCATCGGTTTACTCGCACAAGCAGGTTATCAAGTAGATGCTAACGAAGAATTAGCAGATTATGTTGTCGTCAACACCTGTAGTTTCATCCAAGCTGCTAGAGAAGAGTCTGTCAGAACTTTGGTAGAATTAGCTGAAGCTAATAAAAAAATAGTCATTGCTGGTTGCATGGCACAACACTTTCAACAAGAACTACTCGCCGAGTTACCAGAAGCTGTAGCACTCGTCGGTACAGGTGATTATCATAAAATAGTAGACGTGATGCAACGAGTCGAAAAAGGCGAGCGCGTCCAAGAAGTTACCCCGGAACCTACTTACATCGCTGACGAAACTACCCCCCGTTACCGCACAACATCTGAAGGCGTTGCTTATGTGCGAATCGCCGAAGGATGCGACTATCGTTGCGCTTTCTGTATCATTCCTCATCTTAGGGGAAATCAGCGATCGCGCACCATAGAATCTATTGTCGCCGAAGCTCAACAACTAGCACACCAAGGCGTTAAAGAAATTATTCTTATTTCCCAAATAACCACCAACTATGGAGTCGATATTTATGGTAAACCACAATTAGCCGAACTGCTGCGGGCGTTAGGGAAAGTTGATATACCCTGGATTAGAATGCACTACGCTTACCCCACTGGTTTAACACCCAAAGTCATAACCGCCATCCAAGAAACTCCCAATGTTTTACCATACCTCGATTTACCCCTACAACATTCTCATCCCGAAATTCTCAGAGCAATGAATAGACCTTGGCAAGGTCAAGTTAACGATGATATCATTCAAAAAATTAAAGCAGCTATGCCTAACGCCGTGTTGCGGACAACATTTATTGTTGGCTTCCCTGGTGAAACCGAAGAACATAATGCACATTTAGTAGAATTTGTCAAGCGTCACGAATTTGATCATGTCGGCGTCTTTACATTTTCTCCAGAAGAAGGAACCCCTGCTTATAATTTGCCCAATCAGTTGCCCCAAGAATTCATGGATGCTCGCCGGGAAGAAATTATGGAAGTCCAACAGTCCATATCTGAGAAACAAAATCAAAAATTAGTGGGACAAGTAGTCGATGTACTAATTGAACAAGAAAATCCTCAAACCGGAGAATTAATTGGTAGATCGGCCAGATTTTCTCCAGAAGTAGATGGACTGGTTTATGCTCAAGGAGAGGCCAGATTAGGGTCAATTGTTCCAGTAAAAATTACAGATGCAGATATTTACGATTTGTATGGCCAGGTACAGTAATTAATAATTGATAATTGATAATTAATAATTAGAGCTTGCAGATTAAATTTGAAAACTTTGACAGATAAAGGTTTTAGCTTTTTAGAGTCCAGTAGGGTGTGTTTTCCGCCCTTGAGCCGACATGTTTGCGTAGCAGTCCCTATACGATAACCCTACGCGACATGAAAAGCGTTTCGCTCCGCGACATGAATGACCAGCATTCCGCAGGAAAGCGTAACGCACCATTTTCTAAAATAAAGTGTAAATGATCTATCTATAGAATGATTTTTAAGTTATACATTGGTGTGTGTGTGTGTGTGTGTGTATATGTGTGTGTGTGTGTGTGTGTGTATGTGTGTGTGTGTGTGTGTGTGTGTGTGTGTTACGGCTATCGCCGTAACACACCCTACTGGAATGACTGATAACTGATAACTGAAATTATCCTGACCATTAAAAAATTTGGCCGTAGTAGATAGTCTAAACTGTCCTCTTTTCCCTACTCCCTACTCCCTAAAAAAATAAGTTAAGAAAAATATGTAAAAAATACCCAATGTGTTAAGTGATTTGTTATTATGTAAATCATTATTAAGAATAAAAAGGGCCACTGATAGTAAGAAACTGTAGATTATCTAAACTGCCTGTTGAGACTAATGCTCAAGTGTAAAGATGCAGTTAAACAAAATAAAGAGAAGTAATTTTTCTTTAAATTATTTAATTCAATGGGCAACTTCAAGATGCGCAACAGCTTATTACTTTAAAACAGAGGTCCAACCTGCCTTAATGTACCCAACTAGGGAGAAAAGGAACAGGGCATTTGGCCTTTATCAAAATCTCAGCATCAGACCTACGTTTTCCAGTATGGGAAATTTAGGCATAAATGCTGAGTCAAGTTGACTACTTCTAAAATATAGATCAAAAAGTGGCAAAGGCATACTGCCCTACCAATCAGCTAGCTATAACTACGGCAAATAAGCAAGAAATTTGAGTATTGCTGAATTAAAGGATGAATAAAGTGAGATGGGCATCCTGCGCGTCCGAAAATATAAGGAACGGGCAAGATGTCCCCATACACAAAATTGTTAAAATCATCCCATATTTATGTAATGCCGAAATTTGTATCTAGTGAGGGCTTATGAGCAGCTATGGTTGACCATAAATCCGCCTCCAAGTTGGGTGACAAAGGAACCGGATGTCAACTGTTTACATTAGGAGAATTAATGGATTTATCGTTTGCAAATTTAGGAATTTCAGAAGAACGTGCAAATCATTTAGAAACAATCGGTTTTACTGAACCTACTCCGATTCAAACTGAAGCAATACCACATTTGCTGGCAGGAACAGATATTGTAGGTCAAGCTCAGACAGGTACAGGTAAAACAGCAGCATTTTCGTTACCCATATTGGAGCGGATAGATTTAAGTATAAACGCAGTTCAAGCGTTAATTTTAACCCCAACTCGTGAGTTAGCACTACAAGTCACAGAAGCGATTCGTCAATTTACTGGTATAGATAGTAAAGTTCCAAGTAAACGGCGATTATTTGTTCTCACTGTTTATGGTGGTCAGTCTATCGAGCGTCAGGTGCAACGTTTGCAAAAGGGTGTTCATATTGTAGTAGGAACCCCAGGACGAGTTATAGATATGTTGAATCGGAATAGTTTGAAACTAGATCATTTGAAAATGATGGTTTTAGATGAAGCTGATGAAATGTTGAGTATGGGATTTATTCAGGATGTAGAAAGAATTTTGGACGCTGCACCTCTTGAACGTCAAACAGCTTTCTTTTCTGCTACTATGGATTATTCAATCCGAAAATTGGTGAATAAGTATTTGCGATCGCCAGTTACAGTTAAAGTAGCTCAACAAAAAACTACTCCGAAACGGATTACTCAAACTGCGTACATGGTACCTCGTGGTGTTTCTAAAGGAAAAGCTCTACAGCCAATTCTCGAATTAGAAGACCCAGAAGCAGCTTTGATATTTGTCCGCACCAGACAAGCAGCAGCAGAATTGACCAATCAATTACAGTCAGCAGGTCACAGTGTTGATGAGTATCACGGTAATTTAAACCAATCTCAACGGGAACGGTTGTTAAGTCGCTTCCGAAATCAACAAGTACGTTGGGTGGTAGCAACTGATATTGCAGCTCGTGGTTTAGATGTGGATCATTTAACTCATGTGATCAATTATGATTTGCCTGATAGTGTGGATAGTTACGTTCACCGTATTGGTCGTACAGGTCGTGCAGGTCGGGAAGGAACGGCAATTTCTTTAATTCATCCTGTAGACAAGCGGAAGTTACGGTTAATAGAACGTCACTTACGTCAGCGTTTAGATACTCGTTCAATACCCAAGCGCTCTCAAATTGAAGCTCGACAGTTAGAGAAATTGCAGAGTAAAGTGCGAACTGCTTTGAGTGGAGAACGGATGGCTTCTTTCTTACCGTTAATTTCTCAGTTAGGTGAAGAATACGATCCCCATGCGATCGCTGCTGCTGCTTTACAGATAGCTTATGATGAAACTCGTCCTGCTTGGATGGGGCCTGATTATGCTCAGGATGAGGATCAATTTATGTATGATACTCCTAAACCAAAGTTGAAAAAGCAGGCACCAAGGAAGTCTCGTAAGCCAAATTTTTCTGATAAAAATCAGAAAACAAAGGATGAGATTTTTGTAGAAGAGGCATCTGTTTAACTTCCCATACAGAAGTACCGCGCTCTCCCTTAGGGGAGCGTCCTATGGGAAAGCAGGGCTAGGGTTTACGGTTTTCCTATAGTTCTGTTCTGTTTGTTAATGTAGGGGTTTGGTCTCCAAACCCTCTACAAACTAAAATTTTTATCAATAAATAATATTGATGGTAGGCGTAAGTAAGCCCTTGTTGTTCCCGTTAGGGTTGCGCAGCATGGAAAGTAGCTTGCTTCTCCGTAGGAGTAACCCAACATTAGTAAGGCTGATAATCAGTAGAATTTAAGAATGCAGGAGGTTGGTCTCCAAACCCTCTACAAACTAGAATTTTTATCAATAAATAATATTGATGGTAGAACTTTACAGCAGTTCTCAGATGAATAAACCACACTCAAAAAATGATAACTCTGTAGGGATGTTCCATGGAACATCTCTACAAGGTTTTTATTGGTTAAGGCGATCTCATTCATTAAGAGTGAAAATCGGTCCCTACATCATCTTATCCAATCTATCAATACGCTTCAAAAGTCGTATAAAAGCAAACCCCATCACCACAACCAATAAAACCAACACCAAAGCCAAACCAACCTGATTATTAACATATAGAATAGTCGCCGACAAAGTGAAACCACTAATCAACAAAGCATAATTAGTACCCATTTGCACATTACTAACTCGCCGAACTAACCTATCTGTTTCCACCGCCCTTACCCGAACCTTAATATCTCCCTGCTCTAGCTTATCGATCGCATCCTCAATACGACGAGGCAAACCCAAAGCAGTAGAACTAACCTGAGCTGCTTGACGACCAAGTTCATTAAAAATAGTATTTTGAGAATTTCCATCAGACATAATCTCCATGGCAAACGGTTGTGCCACCTCCATAAAATTAAACTCTGGGTCTAAACCCTTACCAACTCCCTCTAAAGTAGAGAAAGCTCGCATGACAAAAGTAAAAGTTGCCGGAAAACGGAAAGGTTGGTCATAAGCAACCTCATACAAATCATCACTAATAGCCGTAATTGACTGAGCTTCAAACGGCTTATCCATAAAATTATCCAACATATACTGAATAGAACGCCTCACCGGTCCCATATCTCCAGTAGGTTGTAATGCTCCTAAATCTATCAAAGATATAATCACTCTCTCTGCATCTTTGGAAGCAATACCATAGAGAGTTTGCATTAGTTTTTGCTTCATGTTAGCCTTGATTTCTCCCATCATCCCAAAATCATAGAAAATTAATCCCCCTTCTGGACTAACCGCAATATTACCGGGATGAGGATCAGCATGGAAAAAACCATAATTCAAAAGTTGCTGTAAATAAGCTTGCGCACCCATTTTTGCCAAAGCTTTTCTATTTTGACCTGATGCTTCCAAAGCCTCATAATTACTAATTTTGATACCAGGAACATATTCTAATGTCAGTACCCGTGGCGCCGAATATCGCCAAAAAACTCTAGGAACCCTTACCCAGTCACAGTTACGAAAATTGCGACGAAAAGTATCAGCATTACGACCTTCATTGAGATAATCTATTTCTAGCCATAAAATTCGGCAACACTCTTCGTAAATACCCAACCAGTCTCTACCGGGACCCCATTGGGGATGACTTTGGAAATAATGAGCTATCCCTTTAAGAATAGCCAAATCAATTTGGAATAGTTTTTTTAACCCTGGTCTTTGCACTTTGACCACCACATCTTCACCAGAGTGGAGTTGCGCTCTATGAACTTGACCTAAACTAGCAGCAGCTAAAGGAACTGGATCGAAACTTTTGTATAATTTTTCTATTTTTTTGCCTAGATCTTCTTCAATAATTGTCTCAACTTGTTCATAGTTAAAAGCAGGGACTCGATCTTGAAGTTTGGAAAGCTCTTCCACATATTCGGAGGGAAATAGATCTGCACGGGTAGAGAATAGCTGTCCCAATTTGATAAAAGTAGGACCTAATTCTAGCATAGTATCTCGAACCCAGACAGCTTGTTTTCGCCGTCTCAGATTTTTCTTTTCTTCTGTTACTCCTCCTCGGTAGCTCCAATCTTTTTTATCTACCCAAAGCCAAGTTAGCCAAAGGAGAACGAAACTCCAAATATCAATATAACGACGCTGGCGAGAGTAATTTTCTCTATTCCAGCGATAAGCTTTCTGACTATGAGGTTGACTGGGAGCTAGAGTCATTGAGCCTCCAGTTGTATAGTTAGCTTCTTTTTTGTGGTTAGTAATGTCATCGAGGAGAACGGACACAGTAGTATTTTATAATTGGTAATTTTATTTAAAGATTTGGCTCATGGCAATAGAAAACAATGAGCGCAGATTTATAGTTTGTAAAATTCAATTTTGAAAGTCCCCATTTTATCTATTGATTCAGTACGAGGATGAAAAGTTTGTCATAATGTACCGAATCAATATCCTTAAGGGAATTCAGTTATATTAGTTACTTATTAGCAGGTTGAAGAATCCCGTATTGTCCTTCTATCTAAGGTTAACATTAGGGATAAATATCAAGAAGAAGAACTACGATATTTTTGCAGTTCGGCTCTAACTTGAGCTACTTCAGCCCTTAAATCGTCAATTATAGCTTGTAGGTCTTTTGGTTGAGAATCTAATTCCTCAGAATTACTATTATCATTACTATTATTTTCTATTTGCGCTTCTCTATCCGCTCTTTCTAAAACTTGCTCAATAAATGTACGCAAGTTTTCTCTTTGCTCTGCATCAAATTTACCTAGTCCACTTAGGGTATTAGTAATACCATTTTCTAGTTGTTCATAGATTCCTTCTGCAATTGCTCTACCAACAAAGAAGGCATGAATTGGTGATTTATTCATAATAAAATAGTTTATTCTGATAATTTAACTAATCCATTTAACGGTTAGTAACTTTCAATTGTAAAGTATTGTATCACATTATCTCTATTTAGGGTTTGCTGATTTATCGGGAACCATAAAAGTCTTTTTGTTAGGGGAGGCAGTAGGGAGTAGGGAGTATGTAGGCACGTTGTATGCAGTTTCCTTAAAGAGTTAAGAGAAGCGAGGAGTTGGAGAAGAGGTGGTCATTTATAATTGCCCCTTAGTTTTTCCCTCATAATTACTCCAAAATTCTCACTTTTTCCACTTTCTCAACCCAAAAGCTGGTACTTTTACGGTTCCCGAAAAATCAGTACCTAAAATTCTTCAAACCTTTATTGAACAAGACTTAGGGAAATATACTATATAGATAGAGTTAAAAAACTATTGTTCAATAGTTTTAAGCACTATATATCTAGGGTGGCTGCGTAAGTCCTTTTGAATAGTACTTTGATATTTAATCAGCAAGCCCTATAGAAGTATTGATATAGAAACCTAAAATAATTTTTGTGGAAAAAAAGTTCTAGCTTTTTGCTCTTTCAAGTTAGAGTATTGAGCAGACAATAAGGGAAAAATTAAGGAATAATTTGACTACAATCAAGCATTAAAGAAATAGAGTAAATCCAACCTAGGATAAAATAATAGTTATAATGTCTTTGATTTTTGCTATCTTTATAACTAATAACAAATCAAATTAATAGTAGTTACCAGAGTAATTATTTTGCTGTTGATTTTCTTGATTTTCCTGGTTCGGATATTCGAGTTGATAATCAGAAGGCTCATAGAATGTTTTTGGTGAATCAACTTTGGTACTATTATCATCAACAGAATAATTGTACGGAGATACTTGAGTTTTTATATCATTAGAATAATCTACCTTTTCTGGTTTAAATTTATCTTCATCAGATACAAATGAACTATCAGGAAAAACGTCATTACCAACAGAATTTGGCTTAGGTAATTTATTTAATTTTGGTGGATTTTTAGAGTGATTTTCGACTGAAATATAATCAAAAAGAGGACTAGATGGATCTTGACTTCGGAAAGTATAATTCTGCTCTTTTTTCAGACTTTCTAAGATATTATCCGATTTGAAACTTCTTCCTTTGTTATTAACTTTGGCATAGCTATAACGCATCGTAACATCAAAACCTATCCACCCAAAAGTTACAGCAGTCAAGAGAAATAACGAAAAAATTGTTAACTGGAAATAAATTCGATTAATCCAACTAAACATAAACATATTAGCAAGAATTTTCACATTAATGTTATTCACCTTTTTCCTGGGAACTTCCTTAGCAATATGTTTCTCTTCTTCATAATCAATAGTTGATTCTAATTCACACTCTATTAATTTACCTTTATTGTTAAAAGCAGATGATTTCTCTGTTACAGAATTATCTGGTTTTTTGACATCTAAAATACTTGATTCATTTAACAGAAAAGCCAACCAACTTTCAACTGTTTGAGGTCGTTTTTTGGGATCTATTTCTAATCCCATGAGAATAGTATTCTCAATACATTGAGTAAGATTAGGTTGCAAATATTTCAGTTCTTTTGTAGAAAATTTAAGTGTTTGAGAAACAGTTTTACTAAGTCTTAAAGGTGCAGGAATAGGAGTTTGGCCAGTAAGTAAATAATATAAAGTAGCAGTTAAAGCATAAATATCTGTTGCTGGACTTAACTTTTGTTTGGGATTACATTGTTCTGGCGGTGAATATCCCATAGAAAATAAATTAGTATGAGTTTGTCTAATTCCAGGAGTTAAATCACAAGCAATACCAAAATCAGTTAGTATGACTGTATTAGTTCCAGCTCGCCTAATAATATTCTTAGGTTGTATATCCCGATGTAAAAACCCATTTTTGTGGACTACTGAAAGAGCTGAAGCAATTTGGTGTACATAATGAGCAGCTTGGTGAGGATGGAGATTATTGCTATACTTTTTTACCAACTCAGCCAAATTTTGACCCGGTATATAGTCCATTACTATGAAGAAAAAACCATCTTCTTCAAAAAAGTCCCATATTCTGACAATATTGGGATGTACAGATTTAGCCAGGAGGTGAGCTTCACTGATAAATTGATGCTGAAATTTAGGAAAATCTTGATGTTGTCGTAGACTTTCATTCAAAGTTTTCAACACAACAATTTGGTTAAATTGATGATGAATAGCTCGGTAAGTTATACCAAAACATCCTTGGCCTAAAATACTATCTATAGTATATTTTCCTTCTTGAAGGACAACTCCTGCTGTTAAGTTCATAAATACTAATTTTCATACAAGTATTATTGGTTAGAATACAACAATTTTAATAAACCTAATATTTAAACCAGATTTACTATAAATTAGTTAAATAGTAGCTTGAAAGAGTCAAATCAGGTAATCTAAATCAGTAACTATTTAAAGATAGTTAAACACAAAAATCTATAAAATAGAATACTTATGAGGGAAAAAAACTCTGGCTCTGCACTTAGTCCACTTCCAGAAAGTCTAGTTTTAGGTTTACCAGTACATTGTAGCAACAACTATTCTGGTTGGTTACTTTCTCGACTAGAGGCCGAAGTAGGAACTCATATAGTTACACTAAATGCAGAAATGGTAATCCAAGGTGAGAAAAATCATGTCTTAGCTAATATAATTCGTCAAGCTGAATTAGTAGTTCCTGATGGAGCAGGTGTAGTTTTATACCTGAAGTTTAAGGGTAAGTCTGTACAGCGTTGTCCTGGTATTGAATTAGCAGAAAGTCTTTTGTGGCAAGTATCTAAACAAAATCCAGATAATTTGGTATTTTTCTATGGAGGAAAACCAGGAGTAGCAATGAAAGCTGCTGAGTCTTGGCAAGACAAAGTTCCAGAGTTAGCGATCGCTTGTCAACATGGTTATCTATCTCCAGCAGAAGAGAAGGAACTTTTGCACACTTTGGCACAATTACAACCCAGATTAATATTCGTAGGTTTAGGAGTACCTCGTCAAGAGTTATGGATTGCGGAACATAAATATATTTGTCCTCAAGCAATTTGGATTGGTATTGGTGGTAGTTTTGATATATGGGCTGGTATAAAGGAAAGGGCACCTGCTTGGTTTCGTAATAATTCTTTGGAGTGGTTATATCGACTTTATCAGGAACCTTGGCGTTGGAGAAGAATGTTGTCTCTACCAAAATTTGCCTGGAAAACTTTGATGGAAATTAAATTTTAGACAGAAGAAGGAGTAAGAAGGAAGAAGGAGTAAGAAGGAAGAAGGAAGAAGGAGGAAGGAAGAAGGAAGAAGGAAGAAGGAGAAAGAAGAAACTTTTAACGCAACTTCCGCACGTCAAATTATAACACTAGAGTATTATAATAATTTGGTAGCTTAGTAAATATTTATACTGTAGGAATTATCTTTCTTTATTTAGCTTTCTCATTCATCCAATTCTCAGGAAAATATGAAGCATAAATACTTAATTAACTATTTACTTTTATAATTTTCTTCTTAATGCATGACTTTTGACTTTTGACTTATATTTTATGGTACATTTTGTCTGGCGAAATGTAGGCTTTAACAAAAAGGGATAAACTATAGAGATAACTATCTAGGGCTTACTTATGGAAAATCTTTTGGCTCTTTGTAGTCAGGAGTCAAACCACCCCTAACCCTTCCCAGGAGGAGAAGTCAGGAGAAAAGGTTTTCCAATTTTTAGAATGTTAAAAAGTACTCTTGTTTGAGTTCCTAATGCACGGTTCCTGAAACCCAAAAGGAGCGCATTTTGAACATGAGTTGTGCAACAAAATTACCCCCTATCAACCCATCATCCCATCTCCTTAAAAAAACTTTTTTAGCAAACCCTAATTATTAATTATTAATTATTAGTTATTGAAAGGGAATTTGTCTTTACCTTAGATAGAAAACCAATCTGGCGGAGGCAACCTTCTAGAAAATAAAATACAAAGCAAAAAACAAAAATAAACTATTAAATATTAACTGCCGATACTTGTTCATCAAAAGGAATTTTAGGAAAGTTCGGCAAATCTACTGCTGCTGATAAGTTTTGTTTTTCTGGTACTTCAGGTACAATTTCTTCTTCAAAAAATTCAGGCTCAAATACAGGTGAATCCCAAGTTGGTAAATGTAGCTTATTACCTACTAATGTTGTCTCTTCGACATCTTGCTCCACTTCCTCTACCATTTCAGAAGACTCATCTGCATTTATTTCAGGATTTATATCTTTTTCTAGTATAGGTTGATACTCACAAACATTCCACTTTCCTGTAGAGATGTTCCATGATATACGCTCTTGTTTAATCCCTTTATTTGATTCCTCAGACAAATTCTCTACTTTTTTAGATTCTTCCATAACCTTATTTTCGACCAATTTTTCCCTTTCTTTTTGTTGACTTTTTCCTTTAGGTAAATCATTTTCTATAACTAAATACTCTTCTGCTTCTGTATACTGTAAAGTAGTATCTTGTGGCGATACTTTTTCTGCTAATTCATAATCAGGAACTTCACCTATTCTACTAAATAAAGGTAGACTAGGATTTAATATAGTCTCACTAACCTCAGTAAAAAATTCATACTCAGAAGTATTTTCTGGTGATGATGATACTTCTTGTGGTTTAGTCAAACCTTGAGGTAAATCTAATTTATTTTCCCAATTAATATTAGTAGAATTCGTTTCTTTTTTGTCAAAAATAGATTCTTCTACTTGTTTATTTTTTATCTTTGGAGACCAAGGTTTAACTGGTTCAGAATTGATCAGAGGTATTTTTTTTGTGTTAGTCTGAAGGAAAGAATTTTCTTGCTTAAAAGTTTCAGATTTTGAGCTTAATTCAGATGTTTGAAATGTAGATTTTTCTTCTTCTAAAAGTTCAGATTTTGAACTTAATTCAGATGTTTGAACTGGATTGTTTACAGCTTTTTCAATTGTTTGATTTACCCTATCTATCTTTTCTGGAATTTCCAGATTTCTTGCCAAAGCAGCTTTGAACTGTAAAGTTTGTTGTTGCTGTCGATATAGTCTGTTTCGCAACTCTCGGCAACTATTTTCTAACTGTTTAAGATGATAACTTTGTTGATTGTAAGATTGTTTAGTTAAAGCACATTCTCTTTCCATTTGTGCCTGTTGTTGTTGACTATTTTGCCACTTATTTGTTAAAGACTCAACTAAAACCTCTTGACGCTGAATAATTTTATTACATAACTCTAACTTGTAAAATAAACGAGTTACCTGTTGTTGAGTTGCTGCTAGTTCTTTAGTTCTTTCTTCTACCAACTTTTCTTGATTTTCTAGAGTTTTTTGACATTCTTCTAAAGAGGTTTCTAATTCTGTAACTCGGTTTACCAGTTCGCGGTTACATTCATGCAAAGCTTCCATAAGACTGGGAGCTTCTAGTTCTTCAGTGGAGTCTTTTTTCAAAACTGATTTAACCCCTACAACTTCCTGAGACTTTCTTTGAGGTTGATTTTGATTAGGTAATTTTAAATCTTTCACTTCTGATGAAGTTGTTTTTGATACTGGAATTGAATCTACACTCATAGCATTAGGAAAATTAACGGTCTCCCACTCATCGTTCTCTAGAGATGTGCGTTTTTCTGGAGCTATATTTTCTTCAATTTTGTCCAGTTGATAAGTGTAGTCCAGTTTTTGGTGATTTACTGGATTATTTGTTTCTGGGAAGTTCTGGTTTCCAGGAAGTTCAGCTTCTGGCATGGCTTTCACCTAGAGTAGAGTCTACAGATTGCCTGATTATTTATTATTTATAGCAATTCCCATATTTGTGAGGTACACAATTCCTGATTTTAGGCAAGAGGGAACAGGGAACAGGGAACAGGGAATTAAGAAATACGATAAAAATAAAAATAGATGTACCTTATGACTATGAAAAAGGTTATATATCCTTAATATTAATATTATCATGCCTGACCGTCAACTATAGCATAAGTCATAATTTATAAGTCATAAGTTCTAATAAATTAGGTTGACAAGAAGAGTAATACTGGAGGCAGAAGGGTTAGAATGATTTGGACAAAGTATCTTTCTCATAACTGGATTTGGTATCAGAAGTTCAATTCTGACTGTAACTAATAGTATGACCATATCTTTACCATATCTATAGAACCTTTTTGGGATATATAAAGTTAGGTTGGGATCTGGGGAGATGGTTAGAGGCTATTTTTCTACCTTTTTTCCTATGCTATAGGTAATATTTCCCAAAGCTATCTACCAACTTTCTAATAATGCAAAATACCTTTTCCGGAACCAAAATATTATTACTAATCTTTTATATTTTCCCAGTATTATTACTTCTCTGGTTTCTAGGTAATTTTAGTGTCAATGTTCCCTATTGGGATCAATGGAGATTAACCTCTATATTTGAGCGAGTTGCTGAAGGGAATGCTACCTTTTTTGACTTTTTTACAGTACACGGACATCACAGAATATTAATACCTAAATTAATTATTACTGCTTTAGCTTTTGCGACTAAATGGAATACTCAAGCGGAAATAATTTGTAGTGTTATTTTTGTCATCATCACATTTTTTACTATCTACAAAATAGCCGAAATTCAATTTAAAAGTCAAAACCAAAATATTCTACATATAGCAAATATTTTAAGTTGTCTATTTTTATTTTCTTTAGTGCAACATCAGAACTGGTTATGGGGATTTACCATATTTTGGTTTCTGACAAACTTATGTTTAATAGTGGCAGTATATTTTATTTACGCTTTAGAGAATTTATCAGCAAAAACTAGAATATTTATAGCAGCAATATTTTGTTTAATTGGAAGTTTTACTCTAATCCAAGGATTACTTTCTTGGCTAGTTTTAATTCCGTTAATATTATCTATAGAAGGGAAAGTAAAACAAAAAATTAGTAGGCTAAGTATCTGGATTTTGCTATTTATAATTTCATGTATTGTCTACGCAATTAACTTTAATCCAATTCGAGAACCTAAACCATTTTTATTTACAGAAAAACCTTTTTTGATTATAAATTACTTTTTAGCAGTTCTCGGTTTACCTTTAGTGAGACTTCCCATTCTGGCAATTTTAACCGGATTAATATTATTGTCTGGTTTCCTATTTTTTACATATTACTTTCTCAGGAAAATTTTGTTTCAAAAAGAAAGTCAAGAATTAGGAAGAAAAAGTTATGGAGCAGAAACAATGAGTAGGCAATTTAGAGGTAAAATAATTTCTATTCCAGAAACTTTAGATGCACTTTTATTAACAAATTTAGACTTTTCTTCAAAGGCAACTATTCCTTGGTTAACAATAGGTACATTTTCTCTAATTTCTGCTGTATCTATTTCTGTAGGTAGAGCAGAATATGGAATTGAAAATGCTATGATTTCTTCCCGATATACAACTACGTCAATATTATTAATTATTTCTCTAATTTATCTTCTGGCTTTGTTTGTACAAGAGCAACAAAAACAAAAATATTTATCAATATATAAAATTTTAGCTGCCCTAATGACAGGAATTATAATGATTAATTCAGTATCTGTTGTGCGGAATATAAAATTAAGTTTTCCCTACATGGAAAGTCGGAAAGAATGTCTAGAAATCATTAACTATTTAGCAGATTCAGAATTTATCAAAACATCTCCAGATAGTTGTTTGGTATTAATGAATGGCAAAACTTGGTTGGTCAGACAAGGTGCAGAAATTATGGCAAAATTAGGATGGCGAGAATTTCCTCAAAATCTGGAATTTATCCAACAACCAAAACAAAATTATGGTTATTTAGATAATCCTCAAACAAGTGCAAAACCTCTAATTATTAAAGGTGATGAAAGTCTAAGTTTGGGAGGTTGGGCAATTAGACCAGATAGAAAAAAACAACCTAATTTAGTCTTGTTTTCTTCTGGTGAGAATGAATATTTTTTTGCTAATGCTATTGTTAATTTAGAGAGTAATGATATTGCTACAATTATGAAGTCGAAAATTTATAGTAGAGCCAGATGGAAAGTAAAATTTTTAGCCAAATCTTTACCTGTGGGAGAAACTGTTATTAAGGCTTGGGTTTATAATTCTAACAAACAAGAATTTGTCAAATTAAATGATGAATTAAAACTTAGAGTAGAAGGGAGTTCAGAAGATAATAATAACTTCTAAGATAGCCATGAAATAAATTATTCAACACCATCCCACCATGAAATAAATTTGATAGCTCATAGCTGAACTCCCTTAACAGGGACTGAAAATATCTAGTCCTTTGAAGAGGACTTAAGCTTTTAACGAAGGATTTTAATCCCTGGTATTATTAGAGAATTTTACAGGAGAATCCTCTTCATCAGTCATTTGTTCTAGATAAGAATTTACAGTTCCTTTTGAATGATGTTGTTTTTGATTATCGACATAAGCGATCGCTAGTTCTAATTGTTTTTGTCCCAAAGAAAAAACCCATATCCTCTTTGTCAAGCAAATTTATTTTCCTTCTGAGATAGAACATTATTTAGATAATGAGAACTACTACCTTTAATCTTTTTTACAAAATCAGAAATAGCTAAAGTAGGTGGGATTGAAACTATTAAATCAATATGATTTTCTACACCATTAATAGCATGAATAATATAATTAAGAGCATCAGCTTTGCCAATAATATAATGATAAAGTTGAGGTTCAATATTTTGTTTGATCAGAGGTGGTCTTTCTTTAGTTGACCAAACAAAATGATAAAAAAGTCGCCATAATGCTATTCTAATTTTTATCTTTTAAATATACAAATTTCAGGTGAAAATTGATATACTGCCCATAAATTTATTTCATGGCTAATAGCTTAAGTCCTCTTGAGAGGACTAAGTATTTTTAGTCCCTTTTCAGGGACTTGAGCTTTAAGCCTGGGATTTTAATCCCAGCCAGTATATCCTCATAGAATGATTTTAATCTCAGACAGTATATCCTAAAAAAATTAATTTTAATCAAAATATGATGTCAAAAAATCATTGCCCTTTATGTCAGGCAGATAAATTTAACTACTACAAAACAGGGGATGAATATTTATTAGCAAAATGTTCTGAATGTGGTATGGTATGGGATAATAATCCACCAGTAAATCCTCTTGCTATCTATCAAGAAGATTATTATAATAATGATTTCCCTAAAGGAGGATATTCTAATTATTTCCAAGGGATGAAAATTAATAGTCAGACTTTTCGTAAGCGTTTATTAAAAGCTGAGAAAAAACTTTCTGGAAAAGGTTTATTATTAGATGTTGGTTGTGCTTTAGGTGATTGTTTGCAGCAAGCAAAAGATTTAGGATGGGATAATCCTCAAGGTTTAGAAGTTTCTGAATATGCGGTAAATTTTGCTAAAGGTAGAGGTTTATCTGTATATCAAGGAGATTTATTTAATCATAATTTTGCACCTAATTCTTTTGACTTGATTATGTTGCAAGATATGATTGAACATACGACAAATCCTATGGCTCAGTTAACAGCAGCTTATCAACTTTTGAAACCTGGTGGATGGGTTTTTATTACTACTCCAAATGTGGGAGGATTTTGGCATAGATTATTGGGGTCTTTATGGTATCATTATAAGCCAACAGAACACTTGACATATTTTTCCCTAGATACGATAAAATTTGCTTTGGAAAAAAGTGGATTTTCTGATGTAGAATCAAAGCCAACCAATAATTTAATGAGTCTGGGATATATTTTGAATAGATTGAGGTATTATCAGGAGATTTTATTCTCTTTTTTACTTTCAATTTCTCAATTTATCAACCTAGATAAATTAGTCTTTAATTTATGGATAGGAGAATTAGAAGCTTGGGGGAGAAAAGACGGTTAACAGCTTCTTATAGTTAACAGTTATCAGTTATCAGTTATCAGCTTCTTCCTTCTTCCTTCTAACAACTGAGGTCAAAAAAAATGAATGTAATTGTAACAAAAATTCCTGAAGTATTGTTGATAGAGCCAAAAGTTTTCGGTGACGAACGTGGCTTTTTTATGGAGAGTTTTAATCAACGTAATTTTTCCGAAAAAACAGGAGTAAATCTGGAATTTGTACAAGATAATCACTCCCGTTCTCGCAAAGGAGTATTGCGAGGTTTACATTATCAAATTCAACAAGTTCAAGGTAAATTATTACGAGTAGTTGTAGGAGAAATATTTGATGTTGCTGTCGATATTAGAAAAAGTTCTCCTAGTTTTGGTAAGTGGGTAGGTTATCTTTTAAGTGCAGAAAATAAACGACAACTTTGGGTTCCTCCTGGTTTTGCTCATGGTTTTTTAGTAGTGTCTGAAACTGCTGATGTTTTGTATAAGACTACTGATTATTATGCACCTCAATATGAGCGTTCAATTATTTGGAATGATTCAGAAATTGGCATTGATTGGCCTTTGGATGGCATTGAAGTGAAATTATCTCAAAAAGATGAAGCTGGTACAACTTTGAGAGATGCTGATTTGTTTTAATAATATAATTCAAGATTCAGGAGTCATAAGTCAGAATATTATTTGCAAAAATTACTTACTATAATGATTATTTGGAGTTTAATTTTTCGTCATAACTTAATATTAAGACAGAATGAAAGTTGGTAAATTATCAAAGGGTAAAATTATCAAACCTCGAAAATTGAGAATTATGAATGTTGGGATAAACTTTCTAACTAAAGTAATTTTTGAGAGAGGGTAAAATTTTGCCTATATGCTGACTTAAAGACAGAAGGAAAATTGCCAAATTATCAAACTGTAAAATTATCAAAACTCAGAATTAATAATTTCTAAAATTTCGGCAAACTTTCTAGCTGAATATTTTCCAAAGAGGGTAAATTTTTGCCTATTTGTTGAGCTAAAGCGAGAATTAAGAAATCTGGTTCTCTGAGCATTTTACAGCTAAAGTTATTTTTGATTTCATAACTTTATGAAATCAATAAAATCGAAAAATTAAATTTAAACTAACTAACCAAAAATCACAAATGAAAATATTATTAACAGGTATCAACGGACAACTAGGAAACCAACTACAACCCCTGCTCACAAAAGCAGGAGAAGTAACCGCAGTAGGACGAGAAAATTTAGACTTAGCCAACTCCAATGCCATCTCTCAAATTATAGAGCAAATTAAACCAGAACTAATTATTAATGCCGCGGCTTATACAGCAGTTGACAAGTCTGAAAATGAACCAGAATTAGCTAATTCTGTTAATAGTATCGCTCCTGGAATTATAGCAAAAGAGGCTAAAAAGTTAGGAGCAACTTTAATCCACATTTCTACCGACTATGTTTTTGATGGTACTCAAAGCACTCCCTACACAGAAACCGACCCCACAAACCCCCTCGGAACTTATGGTAAGTCTAAGTTGGCTGGAGAAGAAGCTATTCGAGAAACAGAGGCTAATCATATTATTATTAGAACAGCTTGGGTTTATGGAGTTTATGGAAAAGGTAATTTTGTCAAAACTATGTTGCGAGTAGGTAAAGATAGAGAAGAATTAAGAGTAGTTTACGATCAGGTTGGTTGCCCAACTTGGACGGGAGATTTAGCAGAGGCGATCGCTCAATTTATTCCTCGTCTTAATGAGGAAACTTATGGAACTTATCATTATACAAATAGTGGAGCTATTAGTTGGTACGATTTTGCTATGGCTATTTTTGAAGAAGCAAAACAACTGGGTTTTCCTTTGGAGGTAAAAAGGGTGGTTCCTATTACGACTGCGGAATATCCAACTCCAGCAAAACGCCCTGCTTTTTCAGTTTTAAATGGTGGGAAAATTGCCAAAGTTTTGGGAAATCATTCTCCTTATTGGAAAGATAGTTTGAGGCAAATGTTAAGACAGTTAGTTGCTGTAAATAATTAACAATTAGCTTTTTTTATTTTTGGGGTTTTGAGAAATTCTTTGATTGATTAAGTCATTCTTTACCTTCTCTTGAGTATAAAAATATTTTCTTGAGATTGATAGATACAAAATTTGACTTCAACAGACTATATCTATAGTCACCCAAAACTATGGCGCTATAGTTTTTATGTCTGAAAATCTATAGGTAGATTCAGCAATTAAAAGTTAATAATTACTTCTCCTTAAAAGTGAGAGAATCTATCAATAGAAAAGAAATATTATTTCCCTGTTTTCAATTCCCTCACGGTTTTAACTAAAGGTAATTATTTATTAATTATCCATTATCAATTATCCATTATTAATTAATGAATATTACTCCTTCTCCTTGGGTGAAAATATTTCAACCCATTTCTCAACCGACCCTGCGTTTATTCTGTTTTCACCCTTCCGCTTCTGGTGCTTCCTTGTTTCGCACCTGGGAAAAATACTTGCCTTCTAATATAGAGGTATGTGCTATACAACTACCAGGTAGAGAAACTAGAATTAAAGAACCTTTAATTACAAAATGGGATAAACTTTTACTTCCATTAATTCAAGCATTAAAACCCCTAATTATAGAATATCCCTTTGTATTTTTCGGGCATAGTCTTGGTGTCGCCGTCTGTTTTGAAGTAGCTTGTCAATTACGAAAGGCAAAACTTCCAACTCCTAAATGTCTATTTGTTTCAGGTCGTTATGCTCCTCACATTCTTGCTGATAACCCAGTTCATCAAAAGTCAGAACAAGTTTTAATGTCTAAATTTCGTGACTACGGTGGTACTCCAGAAGCGGTGTTACAAAACCGAGACCTAATGGAATTATTTTTACCTATTTTACGAGCAGACCTGACTCTGCATGAAACATATATTGAATCAGGTGAACCTCCTTTTGAGTTTCCCATAGTTGCTTTTAGGGGTAAAAATGATGGTGAAGTTAACTATCAAGAATTATTTGAATGGAATCATTATACTCTCGCTTCTTTTGACTTACATGAATTTCCAGGAGGTCATATGTTTTTCCAAAAGGAGCCAAAAGTTTTAATTGAGACAATTTTAAAGTTTGTTAGTTTAGGGAGTAGGGAGTAGCAAGAAGTAAAGAAGGAAAAAGTAAAGAACTGAAGAATAATTTAGTTATATAGGTGTGAAGGAATAGATGTTGAAAAAAAAGGAAAAAATGATGGAGATAGCTATTTCAAATTAATTCATACATCTGTGGCAAAATCGGTGTCTGACTCTGCCATTGCTATTTCAAATTAATTCATACATCTGTAGCAAAATTCATGTCTTGCTTTGCGATTTATGTTAATCAAAAAAAAGTCAAAGATTACTTTTCTAATTATCACTACCATAGCAATTTTACTCCCAGCTTTCTATATACTTTTTATGATATCGAAAGCAGGAGAACTACTAAATTTTGATTATTGGTGGATGATTAAAAATATCTATTCTATAGATGGTTTTTCCAATAATATTTTTGACTGGATGTTTCGCGCCAACGAACATTTTGTCTTAATTCCTGCCATAATTTATGCCCTAAATATTATTCTTACCAAAGGTTCCAATATTGGGTTGTGTCTAGCGACATTTTTCCTAGCTTTTATTCAAGGAATTTTCTTAATTATATTAGTACCCAATACTCTCAAAAAATATCCGCCGATACTTTTATTATTAATTTTATTCATATCAATTTTTAACTTTACTCCCGCTGCTGCTCATAACTGGATGCGCGGATATAGTGGAGTACATTGGGTAATTGCTAATTTATTTGTTATTGCCTCAATATTTTGTGTTAAAAAATTACTAGAATCTCAACAAAATAGATTTGTTATTGCCAGTATAATATTCGGAATTTTAGGATGTATTAGTTATAGTACCGCTCTAGGAGTTTTCCCGATATTATGTGCAGTTGCTATTCTCTATAAGTTGCCAAAAAAACTTACTATCTCTTATGTATTTGTTTCTGTTTTAGTAATAGGAACTTATTTCTTTACTTACACAACACCATCTCATCATCCGTCGTTATCTAAACTAAATTTTATTAATATAATTGCCTATGTTCCTGTTTATCTAGGAGCAATTTTTACTCATAATATTCCCATCGCTTCCGCAATAGGTTGGATAGGATTAATTTTAACAGGAATATTTTTTATTTATTGGTTATTTCTATCTTATCCGCAAAATTGGTTTCCTTGGTTATCCATAATAATTTATACTTTTGGAACTGCTTTAATGGCAGCAGTTAGTCGTTCTGGTTTTGGAATAGAACAAGCGATCGCTTCTCGTTATGCAACTCTACCTTCTCTATTTTGGTTAAGTCTAATTATCCTAATTTTTCTATGGTTAGAAAAACAGCAACTTCCCCCCAGAAAACAATGGTATTTTGTTATGCCATTGGTGACAGTTTTAACAGTTTTAACTATATCAATGTATCAAGTAGGAACGGCAACTTTTAGAGAAATTGCTCATCGGGCAACTTTTCAACCTTTAGTAGCATTATCGTTACAATTAGGAATTTCCGATCCGACTTTAATTAAGGAAAAAGTTGGCAACCGTCCTGCTGCTTTTTTAGGATTAGTTGATGCTTTAAAAGCTGATGGTTTAGTACCTTTTCATAGAGATATAAAACAGAATAATTTTTGTGCTAGTTTGGGTGAGAAAATTGACTCTAATTTATTAAGTACTAAACTGCCAGAAAATTTTCAGGGATATTTTGATAATGTGACTAAATTTTCTCCGACTACAGCTAGAGTGAATGGATGGGTGAGTCAAGTTAAAGGTCAAAATTCAAAGGTCAAAAGTGAAGATAATTTTCCAATTAAATGTATTGTGATTTTGAATCAAGAAAATGTAGTTAAAGGTTTTGGGATGTTAGGTTTTCCTCGTGCTGATGTAGCAGAACTTTTAGGAGCAGAATATGAATTTTCAGGTTGGAAAGGATATATTGAAGTCAATGGTCAAAGGTCAAAAATCAACAGTGAAGAAAATATTTCAATCTCAGATAATGAAGTTTTAACAGCTTATGTGAAGTTGAAAAATCGCCAAAGTTGGATAGCTTTAACTAATCAATATAATTTTGATTAATTTGATATATCTCAGAAAAAAGTCATTTATTCAAAAGTAAAAACAGGAAATTTTCAGAGATTATGTGAAATTGAAAAATCGCCAAAATTAGATAGTTATAACAGATAAAGGGGTGTATCTCAATATTTATTTGTAAAAATCTTTTTTCCTATTCCCTCCATACCTATTCTCAGTTAAGTGTTCCCTAAAAGTGATGAATCTTAAGCTAGTTTATGTTAAATTAAAAAATTGTCAAGATTAGATAGCTTTAGCAAATCAACATAGTTTTAAATAAAACAGTGGGAACATCTTGCTCCCTTGCATTATGATTATATTTGTTAATGAAACAGTGGGAAACTATTCCTCCCTTACTAGATGTTGTTTGCTACTATTTGATACTGCTTTTTATTCTTTACTATTCCCTGTTCCCAGCTAAGTGTTTCCTATAATTTAACCTTGAATAATAAATACCTCAGTTTTGTAATTCCAGTTTATAACGAAGAAGCCACAATCAAACCCTTGTTTGAGAGAATTTTAGATGTAATTAATTTAATAGAAATTGATAGTTATGAAATAATTTTTGTAGATGATGGAAGTAGCGATCGCTCTTGGATAGAAATTAATGAATTAATCAAAAAATATCCCCATAAGATTAAAGGAATTAAACTAAGAAGAAACTTTGGAAAATCTTCTGCTTTATCTGCTGGATTTAAAAAGTCTAGAGGAAATATTATCTTTACTTTAGACGCAGACTTACAAGACGACCCTACCGAAATACCTAAATTTTTAGAGAAGTTAGAGTCAGGACATGATTTAGTTTGTGGATGGCGAAAAAATCGTAATGACCCTCTTTCTAAAACATTACCATCGAAATTATTTAATAGAGTTACATCCATTTTAACGGAGGTAAAATTACATGACTTTAACTGTGGATTCAAAGCTTATAAAAAAGAAGTATTAGACTGTATAAAAGTTTATGGAGAATTACATCGTTATATTCCCGTATTAGCTCATAGTTTAGGATTTAAAATTACTGAAGTACCTGTACAACATCATCGCCGAAAACAGGGAAAATCTAAATATGGTTTAGAACGTTATACCCGTGGATTTATTGATTTATTAACAGTTTTAGCCACTACTCATTATTTACATAAACCAGGTCATTTGTTTGGAAGTTTAGGATTATTTTTTGGTGTCATAGGAATGACTTCTTTGGGTTATTTAACTATACTTTGGTTTATGGAAGTTCGACCTATAGGTACTCGACCTTTATTTTTGTTTGGAATTTTGTGTATTATTCTCTCTGTACAGTTAATATCTTTGGGAATTTTGGCCGAATTAATTACTAAAAATGTAGATAATAATTATGTGGATAAACAGATTTGTGAAGTGGTAGAAATTCCCGAAAAAAATGGATAATTAGTTGGCCTCAAAACTATATCTCTGTGTTATCATAAAAATTAACAAAAGTCAAGCGTACAGACCATATTTTATCAGTGCGATTTTTCAGGAACCGTGCATCCTGGTCTCGTCTTGATTGCCCTTAAAAAAACGCAGTATTTTTAGTCCTCAGAAGAGGACTTGAAGCTCTGAGCCAAAAAATTTAATCTTTGGCTAATTAACATTAGTCAAACTTTGGAACTTACCAGTAAACCTATTAAAGAATAACTCTAAAACCGTCCGTTTACCAACATTAATATTAGAGTTAATTGCCATACCATTCTGCAAACCAATTTCCAGGTCATTCTCGTGACCCAAAACAAAAGTTTGCCTTTCTAATTCAATTTTAGTTTCAAAAGAAAAATAAGCTCTTCCTTCTTCTTGACTTGGAGGAATAGCATCATTACTAATAAAAACAACCTCCCCTGTTGCAGTACCAAATTCATTAGCAGGTAAAGCTTCAACTTGTACTTCTACAGGTACACAGTCTACATCTTTTAAGCCTAACTTTTCCCGATTTTCTCTCAGTTCCGGACAAACACATTTCTTGCCCGGTTCACATTGAATAACCTCCCCACCAGCCAACTCTTGTTCGTGATAAAGTTCCAATTTTTTGCGTTTATCATTCAAAGCCTTTAACACCAAAGCAACATCTTTATTCTGAATATAAACGACAGCTTCTAAACCTTCATCATCATCCAAAACTGTTAGTAAAGGTTGAGTTTGTTGCGCTTCAAAAGAAGCATCCTCACATCTTTGTGGTTGAATATCTCCTGGTTGCAAAACTTCTTTAATGACATATTGACAAATAGGGTCTGTATTTATATCTAGAGAAGACTCTTCTTTAGTTGTCGGTTGTAAATCAAAAATTACCCCAGAAACTGGGGATTTTAAAACTTGATTATCACGGGCTTCTTCTAACTTTTCTATCTGAGCATTAACCTCAGTTAGTCGCTTATTATTGTCTAGTTGTAAACGAGTAAATTGAGAATCTATTCTAGCAATTTCTCTACCTTCATTTTCGGCAGTTCTAGCATAAAGTTCTCTTGCCCAAGCATCTCTAGTATTTTTTAATTGTTCCTTAGTTCTCCTAATAGATACAATTAAACGTTGTTGTTCTAACTTAGCTCTTTGAACTTCTGCTTCACGGGCTTTAACTTCTCCTGCCCTGGCATTAATCTCAGCTTGCCGAGAATTAATTTCTCCTTTTCTAGAATTAATTTCTCCTTCTAAAGTATTAATATTTGCTAATTGAGAATTAACCTCTCCTTGTCTAGCATTAATATCAGCCAACCGAGAATTAATTTCTCCTTTTCTAGTATTAATTTCTCCTTTTCTAGAATTAATTTCTCCTAATCTGGTATTAATTTCTCCTGCCCTAGACTGTATCTGGTCTTGCTGTCTTAACATCTCACTCTCACCCCGAAACACTTCTTGTTCCT
Organism: Okeania sp.; assembly: GCF_035285525.1. Taxonomy (GTDB): domain Bacteria; phylum Cyanobacteriota; class Cyanobacteriia; order Cyanobacteriales; family Microcoleaceae; genus Trichodesmium. Next base: position 27,369 of record NZ_JAYKGW010000034.1, read on the forward strand.
GACGTTTTTTTTGCAATTCAGCGATCGCTCCTTCTTCTACCAAAGGAGATATTTGCTCCAAAATTCCTTGGTTAGAATTTAACACCTTACCCGACTTTTCTAACTGCCCTTTAGCTAATTCTAATTGTTCCTTAGAATACTTTAATTGTTCTTGAGAATATTCTAATTGCGCCCTAGTATTATTCAATTGTTCCCTAGTATTATTAAGTTGTTCCCTAGCAAATTTTAGTTGTTCTTGTGCAGTTTTTAATTGGTCATTAGCATAAACTCGCTGTTGCTCAGTATTTCTTAATTGTTGTCTAGAAAACTCTAATTGTTGTCTAGAATATTGCAATTGGTCTTGGGCTACTCTTAACTGTTCTTTAGCAGCTTCCTCCTGTTCTTTTGCTTGTTCAAGTTGTTTTTCTAGCTCTCTGATTTGTAATTCTACAGTACCCACACGAGAATTATATTCAGCTTTATAATTGACATATAATCCTTGTAAACTTGGGTCAATATTGACAAAACCACCCCTGTTTAAATAAAGTTCATTAATTAGAGCGCGATAGGCTTGATTTTCTGATATTCTTGTTTGCCTTTCTTGAGCAAGTTTCTGTAAATCTGGTGGTAAATCTGTGGGAACTTTGCCATCCAATACTTCTTGGTAAAACTTGTTTTCTCTTTTAATAGTTTCTCTTAATTTTATGGCAGAACCTAAGTCTGCACTAGGAACAGTAGGATTAAAAGTTAATAATGGTTGATTCTTTTCCACGCGATCGCCACTTTCTACATGAAGTCTAACCACATTCCCACTGGTAGGAGCTTGGACATCTATAGAACCATCCTTCAGTTCTAATTTACCTATTGCGGGTATAGCTTGGTCTATCTGAGCAAAATAAGCCCAAATTACTGCTGAACTGGTCATTAACATAATCATCCAGAGAAATAGTCTAGATAGTATGGCTGGTTTCTCTAGAATTACTGGTTGTTCGCTTAGTGATAGAGATTGGTCTTGCATTTGATTATAATTTAGAATGTAGAATTTATAATTTAGAATTCTGACTCTTCAAAAAGAGGGCGGGTTTAGATAAATCTGAGATTAAACAGAGAAATTTCTGCTCAAACCCGCCCCTACATAATTATTAATTATCCATTGAAACAGTAGGGGCGGGTTTCACAATACCGCTAACGGTTTTCA
>NZ_JAYKGW010000035.1:0-6409 GCF_035285525.1 Okeania sp.
CACGAACGCTATTGGTAGGGTGCGTTTTGCGTTCCGCAAAGCTCCGCTTTATATGTCGGCTCAAGCGCCGAAACGCTGCGCGACATGAAAAGCGCACAACGCACAACGCACCAATACTCTATATATAGTGCCTCCCGTGTAAGTCCTGACTAAGTCTGGTTATAAGTAAGTAGGCGTTAAAATTTCTGGTTAGATGAAGGCAGAAAGAAGGCAAAGGGGTTAGAAGGATTTGGACAAACTAGCTTTTTATAACCGGATTTGGTATCAATTCTAAATTCTAAATTCTTCCTTACCTAAAAAAATAAAGGACAATGACAAACTTAATTGCATCATCCTTTATTTTTAATACCCCCAAGGGAATTCGAATCCCTGTCGCATCCGTGAAAGGGATGTGTCCTAGGCCTCTAGACGATGGGGGCGTGTTTGTTTTTTTCATTCGCACATTTACTAGAGTAGCGAATCTATAAGTAAATGTCAAGGGGTATGAAAAAATTTTTTTTCCTTACTTTTTGGCCATATATATAAATATACCGAATATTCCCTTGAGCGCTTACGGAGAAACAGGATTGACCAATTTCTCTGGTTCTTGTTTGGCCTCCAAAGCCATCTGAGCCGAGATACCATCATTCTGGTCTCCAAAATACCATAAAGTAGCAGCAGCTTCAGCCCTACTAACTGTCTTATCTGGCCTGAATAGTTTAGTATAACCGAAAACCCGACGAATATTAGAAAATTCATTTTCAGAATCTGCTAATACTGCCTTCAAAGCACTAGGGTCTATTTTAGAAGCATCTTGAAAATCCCATGCTGTCTTGACTTTCTGTATGGTAGCTTCTGATAATGGCTTCCGAAAATCTAAAGGCACTTTCCACAGAATTAAATCTTCACGAGTTAAAAAATCATTGGGCCGAAATTTAACCACATTAACATCTCCAGATAAGGGACTAGGAATTAAACCTGCTTCTGCCAAACCTTGAATTACAAGAAAGTCGGGGTCAGTTTTGGGCACATCTTCAAAAATTGGTTTTTCATTTGCGGTAGCTAATCGGATGTGTTTAGCAGGATTATTGGCAAACATCTTATTATTTGCAGTTACTAACCATCTGGCGTATACACGGCGACTGACAAGATTTTGAGGTTGAATGAAAGCAGTGGTTGTATTGGGGTTATTTTGATTTTCCCTTTGTTCCTGCTGAAATATTCCTAGTTTGGACAAATCTACAATGTATGGACGTAAACCTGTAGGTACATCCATGAGGGCTGTTGTTGATACAGGGACTTCTGAAGGGATGGTGGTAGAAGTCGGTGGCATACTATCAGTAGGAAATGGTGTTTGTATTGTGGGACTAGATGATTCTTGGGATGTTTCTGTAACATTGGGTGATGACTGAGTTTCTGGTTGGGGAGTTGGTGATAAAGTTGAGTTGGCAGAAGTTTCTGATGAAAAATCAGTTGGTTTATCTATTAATTCCGAGTTAGAAGTTGGGGATATTTCTGTAGGAGAATTAGTGGGAAGTTGTACGTTTTTTTCTGGTTGTTGGTTGTTTTGATTAGAGGTTTGATTTAGTTGGTTAAAGTTAGAATTATTTTTTAATTGGGGGTCTGCTGCCAAAATTTGTTCTAGGTCTTTATTTCCGGAATTATTGGCGCAACTACTGACAGAAATTAATAAACAAATAGTTAGACTAGCAAATATCTCTGGTTTATTTAATAACATACTCATAAAAATAAATTTACTTAGTATTTTGAAGGATATGTCCATGATATCAAATCCGCTTAATTCGGTAGAAAAAAATGTTTCATCTTCAACCATTACTATATCTTCCCATACTCCCCACATGAACCACACTGTTTTTACACCGATACTACCGGATTTGATATCAGCCATCAGCTACTGCTTTTAGTTTGTTTTCAAGGGTTGCTTTTACTTTTTCCAAAATTAATAGCTAAACGCTAATAGCTGACTGCTGAATGCTTAGGAAATATTTAAGATTTACCTGTAGGTGGAAATTGGCTAGTTTTTACCTTTTGTTCTTGCTGTTGCGGTTCTTTTTGTCCTTCCTCTGCTCTTCTCTCAGCTTTTTCTTGGTCTTTTAACTGTTTGAGGTGAATAGATTTCACCTGATTCATAAATTTAGCCATAGCATCTCTTGCATTTTTGTAACGTTCATCTTCGTCAGCATAGCGAGGAATCCTATAACCTGCAGTTACTCCTAAGAGAAATTCGTTTTTTTCCGATTCTAAATTTTCTATAGCTTCATTAGCAGATGTATAATTTTCTTCCAAAGAAAATGCAGTTGAAAGACTAGCAACAATAGCAGCGATCGCTGGAAATATTACAGGTAACCATTTCAGCCAATTTGGTGCTGTTTCTGACTTCTCAACTAGAACTAAAATCGGAGTCACTGCAGAAAAAATTATGGTTGTTATCTGCAATAGATAGTAAAAAAATCTGGCTTCTACACGAAGTGTTCTGTACCTTTCTAGTAGTTCTTCAGTATAACTTAAAGCTATTTCTACTCCTTCCATTATCTGTTTAACTTTTGGAGAGTCTTCTAGTTGTGCAGTCTTGATGTATATGTTTTTTGCCTTAAGTACATTATAATTATTGATTTTCTTATTATAGTTTTTCTCTAATACACGATTAATAGGAAACAAGAAAATAAACACACCTATACAAAAAATTATTATAATGATCAGCAATTGAATCAGCTCTGGGAAGGCAAAAATTGTAATAGTTGAAATAATGGCAACTACAAAAGATAGATATGTAAGTATTTTTAAAAATGGTAAGATTCCAGAGCTGGGTGGTTTAAGTTTATAGATATCAACCAGGAGATTTTTGGGCTGAGAATCAATCATTTCATAATTCGGATCAGGACTTATCATATTTTCCTCTATTTTTGAATTAGTCATAGTTTCTTTGTTTATTTAATAACTATTTCAAAATACACTAATTTGGGGTTAATAGTCAATTAAAAACTATCAAGAAAGTATGTTTATAATTAATAATTAACAATTATATAAAACTGCAGTCAAGGGATTTTATATGATATAAAATCCGGTAGTATCGCTATAGAAAAGCGCAGAAACCGGGTTGGTTTTACAGCAGTTTCGGAGGCGCGTGAGGTACAAAATTTTATTTTCTGAGTAATTATGGTAACACAACCTTCCAGGTTGTTACAGCAAACGAAGCCTGTGTTACAAAGATATTTAAGTGTACCTCACGATCCTCATGCATTGCTGTAAATGCCTCACTGTATAACATCTATCTTTCACAAACCCGGTTTCTTTTATCCCTCAGAAGCTAACAGATTTGATATGATTACTATATCCAAGTCGTTGTGACGGTTACTCCAAGTATAAGTATTCAATTGAAGGGGTTTGGTTTTCAAATCCCATCACCCCACCATCATATCACCCCATCACCTTCAATGTATGTCATACCTTGAGAAACTGCTGCAATGAATGTTGGAATATTTCTTAGTTCCAGACAAAACTAAACTTTGGTAACAGAATCTTTTGGCAATACATTCATACTCTTACCGTTACCATTAACTGATACATCCAACTGCGGACGACTTTCTTTTCCACCGAACAATTTCTGCAACCAATGCATAAAATTATCAATATAAGTAAACCAAACAGGTACAACTACTAACGTTAACAATGTTGAAGTTATCAAACCACCAATAACTGATATCGCCATCGGACTTCTCACTGCTCCTCCTGCTCCTAACTCCAGAGCAATAGGCAACATCCCGGCAATAGTCGAAAGAGTTGTCATTAAAATTGGTCGTAACCGGGAAATACCTGCTTCCCGCACTGCATGAAATTGAGACATTCCTGCTTCTTCATTTGCTAGGGAAGAGTCTACTAACAAAATCGCATTTTTGGTTACTAAACCCATTAACAATACGATTCCAATGATAGCATACAAACCTAACTCTTTTTGGAAGATCATTAACCCTAATAATGCACCACCAACAGACAAAGGTAACGCTACCAAAACCACTATAGGATAGAGAAAATTATTGTATAACAATACTAAAATTGCATAAATACACAATATTGCTAAACCCAAAGCACCTGCAAAACCATTAAATATATCCATCATAATTTTGGCACCGCCATCAGACTGTTCGGTGACATCAGGGGGGAGGGGATTCATTGCTGGCAATGATTTCACTGTTGTTAGTGCATCTCCCAAAGAAATACCTTGTATATTTGCTTCAAAGGAAACTTGACGAAAACGGTTAAAACGTTTGATTTCGGCAGGCCCGCTACCGATGGTAATTTCTGCCACTGCTGACAATGGTACTAAACCACCATTCCGACTGGGAATGCGTAAATTTCTAATCGCATCTAAGTCATTTCTATATTTCTCTGCTAACTGTACCCGAATGGGAATTTGACGATCTGATAAATCGAATTTAGCTAAATTAGTTTCGTTATCTCCTAAAGTTGCTAAGGATGCAGTCCGGGCGATCGCTTGTACGGAAATTCCTAAATCTCCTGCTCTTGCGGGTAATGGTTTTATCAAAATCTCTGGTTTCACTAAACTAGCGCTGGAAGTTACATCTACTAACCCAGGAACTTCTCGCATTTGTCGTTCTAAAGTATCTGATGTCTGTTGCAAAACAGCAGCATTTTCGCTCTTGAGAATAATGGTTAAATCCTTATTACCACCACCAGCACCTTGACTAGAAAAATTAATTCGCGCTCCTGGAATATTCTGAAATAATGGTCGTACCTGTTGTTCAAATTCTTTTTGAGTAATATCTCGTTCTTCTCTGGGTAAGATGTTAACGTACAATTTACCTTTATTCACATTCTCACTACTACCTCTGCTACCGATATCGGCTAACACACTGGTGACAAGTGGATTTTTCTGGAATAGTTCCATAGTTTGTTGTGCTACCTGTTCGGTTTCTGCTAAAGTGGAACCAGGGGGTAATTCTATAGAAACAATACTCACACCCCGATCTTCAGAACCGGCAAACCCTTTGGGAATGAGTGGAACCAGTTGTAAGCTCGCAATAAAGAAGACTAAGGCAATAAATAATGTGAAAATTTTATGACGTAACGCCCAAGTTAGTAATTGACTGTAGGGGCGAATTTTTCTGTTTTTTTGATTTTTTTCTGGGAAACTAGGAGAAGTTTGCGGTCGTTTCTGTTTCAATAACCGCGCTCCCAACATTGGTGTCATTGTGGTAGCAACTAATGTGGAAAACATAGTAGCGATCGCTACTGTAATTCCAAATGGTCTAAAAAATTTCCCTGGTATACCACCCATAAATGCTACAGGTAAGAACACTGCAACTATTGTGGCAGTTGTTGCTACCACCGCTAGACCAATTTCTGCTGACCCATCCAAAGCTGCTTGGAATGGTTTTTTCCCCTGCTCAATATGTTGATCGATATTTTCGATCATACAGATAGCATCATCTACTAAGTTCCCCATTGCTAATGATAGTGCTAACAAAGTCATCCCATCTAGAGTATAATTGAGACTTTTCATTGCCAGAAAAGTAGGCAGTATTGATAATGGTAATGCTACTGCTGTCACTAGAGTTGGTCGCCAGTCTCGTAAAAATATACCGACAATGACAACAGTGAGAATGGAACCAATAATTAAAGCGTCTACAGATGCTTGATATGATTCTTCAATGTCGGTTGCTCTAGTGAAAATTAGTTGGAAGTTGACATCTGGTGGTAATGTTTTTTCGAGTTCGGCAACTGCTTCCCGGACGCTTTTTTCTACAGAGACCAGGGTGCTACCTGTGCTGCGCAATACCCCGAAAGCAACAACGGGTTGACCAATATTATTTGTGTCTGAGTTGGGGATGAAACTATTTTTGTCTAGAAACCAAGCGGTTTGTCTAATTTCCCCGTAACCATCAATAACTTTTCCCACACTGGAAAGGGGAACTGCGCTACCGGAAGGCAGAATAATTTGATATTCTTTCAATGCTTCTACTGTGTCAGCACTTCCTAATGTCCGAATACTTTTTTCTGTACCTCCGGTTCGAGAACGTCCTCCTGGGATATTAATATTCAAAGCGCGAATTTGGTCGTTGACTTCAGTTGCAGTAATACCAATACTTTCTAATCTTTCGGGACTGAGTTCGATGAGAATTTCTCGGTCAACTCCCCCAATGCGGTTGATTTGAGAAACACCTGTAACATTGAGAATAGCACGACTAATTTCTTGATCAACTAATTCGCTTAATTCTTCTACGGAACGTTTTTCGGAGGTGACAGCGTAAGTCATGATTGGTCCGCCTCCGGCAAAGTCTAGTCTTTCAACGATGGGTTCATTAGCGTCTGCGGGTAAGTCTTGGGTAATTTTCGCAATGGCGTTCCGAACATCGTTGGTGGCGCGATCGCTATCTACTTCTAATTGAAA
>NZ_JAYKGW010000036.1:0-45057 GCF_035285525.1 Okeania sp.
TTAGGTATGAAAAAAGTACCTGTTTTTAAGTCTTGGAGGCACAGTTTCTGCAAAATAAAAAGTCGATAATTTTCAAATAATTATGACAGAAAAATTAGGGAGATAATTCTGACTATGACTTTCTGACTTATTAGCTGTTTCTCCTGACTCATCTCTCTTAATAAAAGACTTTTGAGCGCCAACTCTAATTAAGTATAGACTCAAATTCACCAGGAAAAATTTCTGTTTGTTCTTGCTGTTGAAAGATGTAATCAAAATCAAATCGTAAAGCTTTAATATGGCGAATAATAATGAAACCACATTTATTAACATTATCAGGAGTAAAAGTTGCTATGACTAATTCTACTAATTTTTTAGGAGATATTTCAGGTATTTGTACATAATAATCTCTTTTAGCAAAAAATATACCTTTATCTTTGGGCAGAATAATACCATTAATTTGATGGGCGTGCTGAATTGGCTTAATATATGTATTAATAAAATCTTCTTGATTTGTTTGCAACCGAGCTAGTCTTTCATGTTGTAACCAACTCATTGTGAACATAATTTTAATTAATTCAAATCCTAAGATATAGTTGAATACTTGATTTCTTTCTTCTGTATTAAGGACTAATTTGATAGCAGACTCTAAGTAATGTTGAGTGTGACGACTTGCATTTTGAGCAGTATGTATATAGTACAGTTTAATGTAGTTTCGGAGTACAGATTCATTAATTTTTGTCTTGGTACGAAAACGTCTTAGATATTCATTAATACGGTTAATTGTATTTATATATTGCAACATTTTTACAGCTAAACCATCAGCAATATAATCATCTAAAAATTCTGCTTGTTTCTCAGGAGAAGAAGCACACAAAATATAGGAAAATGATAAAACATAACGACGTTGATTCCAGGGTAAACTAGCTGCCCATTGTTTAACTTCTTGAGGCAGTTTTTCCAAGATACTATATTCCTTCTTGGATTCACAAAGTGTTTCTTGAAATTTATCTTTTTGATTCTTCATTTTTATCCTTTTTGATTAATTATAAATACTGGATACGACAGTCCTTTTTCAGTTGTAATAGATAGTTTCTAAGGGGTAAGCATTCAGCTCTTTGGTCTGTAATACTGGGTAAACAGCTTTTTAATAAATAATGTAAATGTAGCTTGATAGACTATTAAGATTAGCTGATGGACTTTTACCCGCGCTTTATAATTGTTAGAAGTCTCTAAATTGCTTTTTCCTCCTTTAAAGGTAATGAAGTTGTTAGGGTAGCTCCTATGTTTGCGAAACATTCTAAAGGAAAAGAGGTTGTCTGAGTGCTAAATACTTGCGTTAAGGGAACTATCTTATTGAAGATGTATAGGTAGGGAAATTCTCAGATTGATGATATACAGAATATCAAATATTTTGAATTAAAACTAACTGTTATAAAAAAATTTTCACAGCTAATTTATAATTGCTATATAATGTGTATTGTTCTGTCAGAGAAATTACATAGAAATAATTTTAATTTTACAAAAAAAATATAGTTGACTGTATATAATTACAGATAAGTTGATAGAAAATCATAGAAAACAGTTTTATGATTCCTATATTAATAATTATAACTCATTGAAAAAAGATTACAGAAAATAACTATAGCAACCCTAAATGGGTTGTAACAAATTAAAAAATCAATAAAAAAAACTGAAACTTCTGCCTATTCTTTGTTCCTTAAAAACAATGAAATTTGGGTGTATCTTGTAGAGGGAAAAAATACTTTTTTCTCCCATACCTATTTTTTCTATATCTGTTCCTTGCTACCTAACAGCAGTAAGTTTTTAGCTTTATTGTAAAATTGAGATGTACTCTGAAATTTTGTACGCGACTCAAATAAGATTGCTATATATTTATGTAATAATTCATCATCCTTGACGATAATTTTTTACTGTATGTACGTTCAAAGCTAGATATTTTTCAAATAAAATGCTATAATTAACAAGTCAAAATTATTCTATCTTTATTTTTATTTCAATTAGGTAAAAATTGTCAGGTTTTTGGGAATATATTAACTGCTAATTAACCAAGAATTAATATATTTTACTTATGTACAAAAAACTGATGTCTGTATGTAATTAAAATACAATTATCTACCTTAATATTTAGGACTTACTTATGGAACTATTTGAGTAAGAACGAGGACTCAGAAGTAATGAAAAATAGGAGTTGTAGAGTAGGTTTACATAAATAATAGCCTCTTAATTTTTCTAGTTCGTGTTACCCCAAAATAATCAATTTTATAGTTCTATTAACCGAAAAGCTGGTATTTTTTCACGATCTAAATAAAGACCAATACCTTTATCTGTAAAGACTTTTATATTTAATCAGCAAGCCCTATTTAAAGTAGGAACTTTTGGTCATTTACTTCCCCTTCTTTGATTAGGACTTGAGATGCAATTAATCAATGACTATAAATCTGGCAAAATAGAAATAGTAAAACTTCAAAAAAATTGATTACCTATTAATCAGAATAATTAAGTAATATATAAATATAACTTGATCGGGGTTAAGAGATGAATTTAGATAATTTGTCTATGATAGTGAATAAAAATACAGATAAGTATTAATTCAATAAAAAAGTAAATTAAGATTAGGAGACTGTAGATGTTTAACTCCACTGAACTTCTGATTGATGCTTTCATAAAACGGCTGACTGATGGCTATCGTCATACTTATGGTGGATATAAATCAGATTATGCTGATATTATCGCTTGGGCAGCTGGAATGGCATTAGAAAATATTGCCAATAGTGATGCTCTATATCACAATGTAGAACATACTATTTTGGTAACTTTAGTCGGACAAGAAATTATACGAGGAAAGCATATTCGTAAGGGTGGAGTATCATGTGAAGATTGGTTACACTACCATATTTCCCTACTTTGTCACGATATTGGGTATGTCAAAGGTGTATGTCGCCAAGATCGAGAAGATTTAAGATTGTATGCTACGGGGTTAGATAATACAAAAGTATCTATACCAAAAGGTGCTACAGATGCTAGTCTTACTCCTTATCATGTTGATCGAGGTAAGTTATTTATTGACGAACGCTTTGGAGGTCATAAGTTAATTGATGCAGAGATTATTAAGCGTAACATAGAATTGACTCGTTTCCCGGTTCCAGCAGATAAGGACCATCAGGATAAGGAATATTATCCTGGTTTAGTTAGGGCAGCAGATTTAATTGGCCAACTGAGTGACCCCCGCTATTTACAAAAAATTAGTGCCCTGTTCTATGAATTTGAGGAAACAGGCCAGAATAAAGTATTAGGATATAATAATCCGGGGGATTTACGTCAAGGTTATCCTAAGTTTTACTGGAATGTGGTTTATAGCTATATCCAGAATGCTGTTGCTTATTTGAATCTGACTCAACAGGGAAAACAAATTGTAGCTAATTTAAGTGCTAATGTGTTTAGGGTTGAACATGATGATGCTATACCGGAAGTAGCATTTGTTAGCTAGTTTATTAATGGATAATTGATAATGGATAATTAATGATTGATAATTACTGAATAATTAATGATTAATAGTTAATAGTCAATAATTATTCATTCAACAATTTACCCCTGGAAGCCTCTCCTTTTAAGGGAATAAATCAAAAATTTTTCTTGGAGTCAATCCCCTTCTTTGAAGAAGGGGTAATTATTGATTATTAATTATTAATTGTTCATTATTAATTGCTGAACTATTCCGAAAAGGGAGAGGATTGACTAACAAGAAAAAATTTATTTTTCTTGGTTGATTAGATATGGTTAGGTAATTTATCCATCTGGTTTTATGGTAAGTTCCGCTTTTGATGTTGTGTAGTAAAAAGACCGCTTTTTTTTTCTGAAAAATAAGAGGTTAATAAAACTGAATTATTTAATTATTAATTTTTCGGTAACATATCAAAAAAAATGAATTTTCGGCATATAAATCGGGTTTATATATTAGCTAAGGATAGAAAACCCGGTATTTTTTTCAAATTGTACAAGGGTTAGTTGAGCTGAAAAAACTTGTTTATTTATGTATTAATGGTTTGTTAGTGAAAAAGAATTTTAATAAAGAGGGAAGAAGGAAAAAGAAGTAATATTATGTCCGGTCAGTAGTTATATTTTGGTGGAAGCAAGGCAGCAGCTTTTCTGCCATTTTTACCTTGATTTTATACACAAAGGATGCTACTGGATATGATATAAATTTTGATAAAATGGCAGGTATAAAGCTGAGATTTTTCTCTTTCTACTTAGGGCTTGCATATGGAAATATGAAAAGATTAATATATAAATATTTTAGCCTTTTTATGCCTGAAAAAAGTACCTGTTTTTCATCTTTTCATAGTCAAAAAGTTGGTATTTTAGGCGAGATCAGCAAAGAAAATCAAGGGACGATTACATACTACTATCTCCTCTATAATTCCTACTTATTCTGGATGGCTGGATGGCTGGATTCTGACTTCTATCCTTAACAAAAAGACTTTTTCAGCAAACCCTACTTAGTTGATAAATCCCAAGCATTCAGCCATCAGCTATCAGCTATCAGAAGAGTGCTTTTAATCTTTAGATAAAAGCTTTATTAATTGATCAAAAAAAATATTACTAAAAAAGTCAGTCCACTTGATATTAGAGTCTATATTCGTTGAAATAATCTCCTTAAACACAGGATTTCTTTCCTGTTAACGAAGTTCCGACCCAGGAGGCTGGCTGAGGTGCTAATAGCTGAATGCTTACCTAATAGAAATGAGTAATTAGGACTATTTTAGGTATAATGAATATCGGTTTCTGATGAATAGCAATAGTATATAAAAACTAATAATCAATGTAATATGAGTGAATTATTTAATTTTAATGGTATTACCATTCAAGCTATATTTGGTATTACGATAGGAATCTTAGTATTAGCCAGTACACCAGGGCCTGGTATTTTAGCAGCTACTTCTTGTGCCTTAGCTTCAGGTTTTCGTTCATCTCTTTTAGTAATAGCAGGAATTGTTATCGGAGATATTATATTTCTTTTGATAGCAATTTTCGGACTAACATTAATGACTGAATTTATTGACGATGCTTTGATTATTATTAGAGTTTTAGGTAGTCTTTATTTAGTTTGGTTAGGTTGTAAACTTTGGACATCAGGAACTATGAATTTAGAAAATGATGATGAAGCATCAAAGAAAACTTATTTAAAAAATTTTACGGCAGGTTTAGCGATTACACTTAGTAATCCTAAAGTTATTATTTTTTATGGTGCTTTTCTTCCTCTTTTTGTCAACCTTAACGATTTACAAATAAATAGTATAGTTTTAATTGGTACTCTTATTACTGTTATTGTTTCTTTAGTAACTGGATTTTATGCTTATTTAGCATCTCGTGCTAGATTCTTGTTTAAAAGTGAAAAAGCTATGACTTATATTAATCGTATAGCTGGAGTTGTGATGTTTATTGTTGCTATTTTAGTAATTTCAATTGGTTAATAATTAAAAGTAAGGATTCAGCTCTTAGTAGTCAGATATCGGCTTTTTAGTGAATGGAGCAAGCATTCCCTTAACTTCTACTTTTTTAACTAGAGATAACTAGAGATAAGAGGATGGATGATGAAATGGGAAGATGGTACAATGCTTAAACAGGATTTTTAATAAAGTGCCTTTTAATAACTGGATTTTAGGTTAGTGAGTGAAATTAATTTACCTAAATATTTAAAGGAGTGAAAAAATAATGTCTAAGAATTCTATTACTGCCTTTTTTATACCAGCATCATTGGTTTTTAGTAGCTGTATTCCTGTATAAATAAAAACAAGCACTTTAGTCTTAAGTTTAATTTCAAGTAGTTCGTTTTTGCAGCAGTTCAAAAGCTTCAAGCTGCTACTTTAAATGTAGAAGCAAAAAGGTTGGTACTTCAAACTATTCAGGAAAATGGTGAGTCAGTTAAGGTAACTAAATACCTTAGTGAAAAACAGTTAGAAGAAATAATTAGAACAGGAGGAAAGTTAGAGATAAAATTGAGTAATGGAAAAGAAGTAGTAGTACAAGTTGCATATAAAATGTCTTCAAGTTTAAGTTCAAAGTTTGAAAATATAATTAAACACATAAACGAAGGAAAATATGTTACTTCTGCTGGTGAAAATGGGAAGCATTCTGAGAGAATTACTGAATCCTGAGTTCAACAGGAACAAAATAATTATAATAGTCGAGTAGCTGCTGGTATTTATTGGGATGATGGAGTTGTCTCCTCAATTTTATTTAAAGAAAATTCAAGAGTTAGAGTTTGGTTAGAAGGAATTGAGTATGATGGAAAATGGTCTGGGAATGAGACTGGTTATTTAAGTGTAAAAATGGATGGTAGTTCTAGATATCTTTTTTAATTTATGATTCAGATTCTGACTCTATCTCTTGAACATTAGTTTGTGCTAACTCCTGATACAAAAAGTTTTTGAACAGTTTTTTTATTGTTGTTTCTGCATCTAGAATACAAGCAAATTTTTTAGATTTTAATGTTCTGAGTTGTTGGTTTACTTCAGCTCTTTTTTTATGTTTTTTCTCTATAATTTTCAAATCCAATACAGATGCAGAATTGATTTTCAACTATTCACCATCTCTGTTAAATTCCACCGTTAGTTTTTTTCAGTTCTTGATAGCTATATTCTTTAATTTGACTGGTAGTAAAATTAATAAATTTTTAGCTTTATTCAAAACAAATATTCACCCGATATGACAATAATTTTGAGCTGCTTTTCAACCCGTTATATCAAAACTCCTAATAAGTAGGAACACAAAATTAATTACGCATTCTATTATAAATCTATAATTTTCAGGACTTACACACTGACCCTAGATATAGTTCTTAAAACCCCATAAGCAATAGTTTTTTAACTCTATATATAGTACCTTTGCGTAAGTCCTGATCTTAATCCATAAATTATTTATAGTCATTCTGGTTTAGACTGAGACAATAATTTCTTACTATCAAAGAGTTTCAACTAAAAAATGTTTCATTCTTATTCTGAATAACTATATCAATTAGAGTGCATCTCATATTTATTTGCCAAAATACTTTTTTCCTCTTCCCTATTCCTTGTTTCCTAAAAGCGGTAAATTTTTGGCTTTATTCAAAATTTAGATGCACCCATCAATTATTTCTCCTTAAGTGTGATAATGAATTAATAATTTATAGCTGAATGCTAATTTAACTAAAACATGACTAATACAAACTTTCTTATTTCTCCTCAGTGGTTGGCAAACCATCTTAATGACCCAAACCTAATTATTATTGACTGCCGTTTTTCCTTAGCAGAGCCAGAATTAGGCAAAAAACAATATCAAGAAAATCATATTCCTGGTGCATTCTATTTAGACCTCAACCAAGATCTTTCTAAACCTGTAGAAAAACATGGTGGTCGTCATCCATTACCAGACCTTAATGAACTTGCTAAAAAATTAGCAACTATAGGTGTTAAATATCAAGAAACTTTAGTAGTAGCTTATGATAATTCTCGGTTTGCTTTTGCTTCTCGTTTATGGTGGTTATTAACATATATGGGTCACGAAAAAGTTGCTCTTTTAGATGGCGGTTTTTCTCAGTGGCAAAAAGAATATCCAGTTACAACTTCAAATGAAACTTCTACTCCAAAATTAGGTTTTTTTGAACCTCAAATTCAATCAAAAATGGTAGTAGATATAGAAACAGTTAAAGCCAAAAAAGATTTGCCAGAAGTAGTATTAGTTGATTCACGAGATAGCGATCGCTACTTAGGAAAATATGAACCTATTGACCCTATTGCTGGTCATATTCCAGGGGCAGTTAATTATCCTTGGAAACAAGTTACTGATGAAAATAGTAATGCTAAAGTTGCCGAACAAAATTCTCGTTGGGAAGAGGTAAAAAATGCTGAGGAAGTTATTGTTTATTGTGGTTCTGGTGTGACTGCTTGTGTGAATTTATGGTCGTTAAAAATGGCGGGTATTAATACAGGAAAACTTTATGCAGGTAGTTGGAGTGATTGGTGTTCTTATCTTAATATAGGGAGTAGTGAGTAGGGACTAGGAAGTAGGAAAAATTGAAGTAGATGTAGGTTGGGTTGAAGAACGAAACCCAACAAAAATCCCTCTTCCCTGTTCCCTAGTTTCCTTTTAAAAATCAAAATAAATATAAGGTAAACCTTCTGGCGCTAATAACCAAACAGTAAACAAAAATACTGGCACTAACAAAACTTTTAAATGCCAATTTAACTGTAATTTCAAACCTCGATGAAACCAAAAATTAACAACCATTGCCACTACAACCACACAAATTAACCATACTAACTGTAACCTTTCTAAACCCATTACTTCCAGATAAACTTTATCCGCAAATTGAACATCCGCATCATAACCCCACCAATGCTCAATCACCCAAATAGAATCTCTTAAATTCGGCAATCTAAAAAATATCCAACCCCCAAAAACCATTCCTTGAGTTAACAACCAACTCAGCAAAATTCCTAACCAACTTTCCCAAACTTTTTTTAAATTAAATTGCTTAGAAAAACTATCGACTAGCCGATGAATTACTAAACCTAAACCATGCCAAATACCCCAAACAATAAACCCCCAAGCAGCACCATGCCAAATACCAGCAATTAACATCACAATTAATAAGTTCAAACAAGTACCAAATAAACCAACCCTTGAACCCCCTAAAGGAAAATATAAATAATTTCTCAACCAATCTCCCAAAGTCGTATGCCACCTCCGCCAAAATTCAGCAATACTCTTACTAAAATAAGGAAAATCAAAATTTTGTGGCAAATTTAAACCCATCAAAAAAGCACTACCACGAGCAATATCAACATAAGCACTAAAATCAAGATAAAGTTGTAATCCGTAAGCAACCGTTGCTAACCATAAATCACCACTTCCTGCTCTTTGTAAATTACTAAAACTTAGGTCTACAAAAATTCCTAAATTATCAGCTATTAAAGCTTTTTTTGCCGCCCCAGTGGCAATTAACCAAATTCCTTCTGTCACTTTCTCTAGATTAGGAAATTTTAAAGCTGGTATTTTAACTAAAACTTCACTATTTTTTTTGCCAGTCATTCCTAACTGATTTTGCAAATAATGATAACGAGTAATCGGACCAGAAATAAGTTTAGGAAAAAATAATTTGTAAGATGTAAATTCTAACCAAGAAGCAGCAGCAGGAGCGCCTCGATAAATATCTATTAAATAGGCAAGACATTCAAAACAAAAAAAACTTAATCCCAAAGGAGCAGTCACATTATCATCAACCCAATTAGCAGTTTCTAAAATCTTAGGTAAATTGTAAATAATGCCAATAATATTTAATAAAAAAGGAATATATTTGAAGCTTAATAAAAGTAAGACATTACAGATTATACCTAACCATAATAATAGTAAACGACGTCGGTTCCATTGTGTATTAGCAATGCGCCAATCTTCAGGTTCCCCAATAGCTTGAGCTAGGTAAAAATTAAATAGGGTAATTATTAATATTAGTGGAATATATTGGAGTTGAAAAGTACCGTAGAAAATTAAACTAGCAACTAGCAAAATAAAGACTCGCCCAGACTGGCGAGGTGTTAACCAATAGATTCCTAAAACTATTAATAAAAATAGAGTATAATTAAAAGATATAAAAGTCATTTCAGTTATTAGTTATCAGTTATTAGTACCTATGGTTTCATTCATAGGCTTAAAATACTGAAGTATATTCTTTTCTCCATTACAAGGGGAAGGTTGAAAACTTTTGTTTAGTCAAAATACGCAGTGTGCAACTTTTTAGGAAAATCAACAGTTTATCCCCACAAAGCATAAAAGGTTATTTTCAGAACTCCCATTATTTCCTAACTTAGGAAAAATTCCACATAGCGTCAAAGTTAATCTATCTTGACTAACTGAAATATTTATAGTATGTTTATCTATTGATGGTTTATTTTTTTGAGGGATTACGATTTGCCAAAGCAAGTTAAAAATTATATTTAGCAAGGATTACAGCTAATAATAAAAAAAAATTTGCTTAGGGGGTTGTCAAAATTATATTTAGTCTGCTACGATAGTAAGAGTGAAAAAAAAGCCGGGATAGCTCAGTCGGTAGAGCAGAGGACTGAAAATCCTCGTGTCGGCGGTTCAAGTCCGCCTCCTGGCATTTTAATTTTTATTATTCCATTATTTGTGGCCTGGAAAAAGTAGAAGATGAGATTTACTTTTTCTCACGCGGTGTGTAACTTTCTAGGAAAATACAATGGTTTATAGCCATAAGTCTGAAAAGGTGATTTTCAGAACTTCCTAAATTTCTTAAGTTAGGAAAAGTTGGACATGGCGTTTTTCTACAAAAGTTGCTCCCTTGCTTTGGTAATATTACGGCGCTTTTCACTCTTGATGAACTACATCATCATAATCAAAATCTTATAGGGACATTGTATGCAACGTCCCTACTGTGGTCTACTGAAATGAAAACCGCTGTAAACTCAATTAGAGGGCGTTCTGTTATTATGAGGTACACATATCGCTGGCTTTCCGGTCTGCATAAAAAATTTTTACCATTGACCCTTTACCTCATTTACCTGAAATCTGCTGTGAGATTTCAGTTGATAAAAGCTTTATTATTCTGAATTCAATACTATATCAAATCTGGTATTATTGGTATAATTCGCTATCTTTAGCGGTTTGGAGACAGAACTTTCTATACTAGACTTTTTGCTCTTTTCTGATGGTATAATTTTATTCTCCAAAGCCAGCAGATTTGATATGACTACAAAAGCCAGTTTTCAATTCTATATTCATTTAAACCTCAACCTTAATAAGGAGATTTTATTACTGAAGAAATGCTTACTTAATTAGACAGTTTGCTTGATTTATTCTGTAAATTTTTCAGTGGAGTCAAAGATGCTGTGGTTAGTGATTGAAGTAAATATAATTATATCAATTTTGGGATTTTACCTAGCTTGGAAAATCTGGAGATTTAGACAAATATTGTTAACTGTAGAACATAATCTTAACTTAATAAACAATTACACTATTATACTCACTCAAACACCTGAATTTTTAGAAAATAAACAGCAAAAAGTAAATCAACTAAGACAACAATATCAACAACTAAATTTACAAGTTCAACAATTACAGCAACTTGTTTCCATGTTTTGGTTACTCAGAAACGTTTGGTATCGTTTCCGCAGAATTTGGCATTAATAGACCTCTGTTCAGTAATTAATAATTAATAATTAATTATTACCTATTTTTATCAAAGAAGTAGTGTAAGCATTTCCTGGGTCATGCTGCGCAAACAGCTATTAGCTGTTTGCTAACAATAATACCTTATCTTTAATAAATACAAAGCCGACTTTTAGACTTTTGTAATAAGATTGAGTTCTAGCTTAATAATATAGTTTTTATCACCAATCAAAATCATAGCTGATAGCTGATGGGTAACAGCTAAATGATTACGAAGTAATTAATAGTTGTGGGATTTATAGGAAACTACTGTATAATATGTAGACTAAAATAAGTCTTTAATAAATTCAAAAATAATGCCAACTCAAAAATCTGGATTATTCATCAGTGGTCTATTGCTAGGTTCAGCCATAGGTACAGTAACCGGTTTATTAATAGCTCCTAGAACAGGCAAAAAAACTAGAAAATTGGTGCAAAAATCTGCATCAGCTATTCCCCAAGTTGTAACAGACTTGTCCACAAGTGTCAAATATCAAACAGAGCGCTTTTCAGACTCTGCTACTCATTCTTGGGAAAAAATCTTAGAAAGACTAAAAGAAGCGATCGCTGCTGGATTAGAAGCTAGTCAAAAAGAGAGAGAAACATTATCTCAAACAGAGACCAAAAACTCTGAAGTTTCACAGAAAATAGAGAGTAAGAATTCAATAATCAATAATTAATAGTTAACAATTAATAATTAACTTCTGCTTCTAAAGTATACAATTAGCTAAAAGGAACTTTTTTTCTTTTTTATCCATGAATCAATAGACTTTATACCTTAATTTTTTGGTAATTAGAAATAATTGATAATTTCTCTAGAGTAATTGATTGAATTTTTTTTATTCTTTGAAGATATCTAGTAGTTATAGATAAGGAAAGTTGAGGCTATTAGCTTTTTCTTACTTAGTTTAAAGATATCAAAAATAGTTTCCCGCTTTTAAATGTAAAATAATTTTCTTAAATTACTGTATAATTAAAACTTTGATATTCTAAAATCTTATTTTTCAATGGCGAAGTACTTGTGAATGACCCTCTGTTTTGGCTATTATTATCCCTATTATTAGTTGTATTTAGCCTGACTACTGTACTAATTGTCACCTTACCTGCAATGTTGGCATTAGCAAGAGCTGCTCGTAGTATAGAAAAATTAGCTGATACTCTCTCTCGTGAACTACCTCCAACTTTAGAAGCGATTCGTCTCACTGGTATAGAAATTAGTGAATTAACCGATGATGTAAATGATGGAGTTCAAAGTGCAGGAGAAATTGTTAAGCAAGTGGATCAAAGTCTCAGTAATGTTCGCCAGCAAACTAGACAAGTTAAAACTACTACTAAAAGTATTTTTACTGGTATTAAAGTAGCATGGAATACCTTTAACTATAAACAAAAAACTAAAGAAAACAAAAGAAAACCATCAAAATCTAGTTCTCTATCTAAACCAAAAGAATAAACATTTCCATAAAAGAGGGAACAGGGGAAAATAATTGATGATTTATAGATAATAATTGATGATCTTTTTAAGTTTTGGAGATGGTATAATACAGTAATATAGCACTTTCCCTTCTTATGATATACACTTGCGCGGGTTTTCCGGCCTGCACTACAATACTTTCACTATTTAGCCTGTATATCATTTGCCCAAACAAAATCATCTCTAAGACTCATTTACCGAATAATTAATAATTAATAATTAAGAGTTTATAGTCAATAATTATTCATTCAACAATTCACGCCTGGAAGCCTCCCCCTTTTGAGGGGATAAATCAAAAATTTTCATAATTAGTAAATCCCCTTCTTTAAAGAAGGAGTAATTATTAATTATTAATTTTTCATTATTAATTACTGAAGCTACAGAAATTTTCCTTCTAATATTACTGAAAATCTCATCTAAATTAAAATTCCTATCAAAAATTAAAAATCCATCCTCAATAAATTAACTCTGAAACTTGACTATGAAATCAATCCTAAATTACTTACTATCATAGAACCAACTCCAGTATCTGTAAAAATTTCCTGCAAAAGTACATGAGGAACTCGGCCATCAAGAATATGAGCAGCTCGAACTCCCTGAGCTAAACTCCGCACACAACAATTTACTTTAGGAATCATCCCACCAGATACAACTCCTTTTTCAATTAATTTTCTAGCTTCTTGAATATCCAATTTAACAATTAAACTATCTGGATTATGATAATCTTCTAAAATCCCTGCTGTATCTGTTAAAAGAATTAACTTTTCTGCATCCATAGCTGCAGCAATTTCACCAGCCACTGTATCAGCATTAATATTATAAGCCTGTCCTTGCTCATCTGTCGCTACAGTAGAAACAACTGGAATATAGCCATTATCAACTAGAGATTCTAAAATGTCCGTCCTGACATTACTAACTTCCCCAACAAAACCAATTCCTTCACTGCCTTCGGGACGTGCTGTAATTAAATTAGCATCCTTACCACATAAACCTATGGCACATCCACCCGCTTGATTAATTAGAGAAACAATTTCTTTATTTACCTTTCCCACTAATACCATTTCTACTACTTCCATTGTCGGCGCATCAGTAACCCGCAGACCGTCCTTAAACTGAGGTTCAATTCCTAGTTTACTCAACCAAGAGTTAATTTCTGGACCGCCACCATGAACAACAATGGGACGTATACCTACACAAGATAGTAATACAATGTCCCTAACTACTTTATCTTTAAGGTTACTATCTTTCATGGCCGCACCGCCATACTTCACAACTATCTTACGACCAGCAAATTTTTGAATGTAAGGTAGTGCTTCACTTAGCACTTCAACTCGGCTAATTTCTGGCTGATTTTTAAAGTCTGTACTTTTGAGCATAGGCAGGTATTTTTTTTAGTTAGTAGTTTTAATAATAATACACTAATCCTGCGCTATTTCTTGTCCAAAATTTTATGGCTTTAATTTCGGTTGGGTTGTAGCTTACTGACCCATAGCAGTACGGAGTGAAACCCAACACAACCTTACTACAGCGGTTTTTATTTTAGTTAACCAAAGTAGGTATATAGCTTAAGGGCGTCCCTACAAGATTTTGGTTATGGCTCCGGTGGTTGATCAAGAGTGAAAAGCTCTGTAATGTTGGGTTTCGTTCCTCAACCCAACCTACCGGACTGTTTCATCTGAAATGGTTGATTAGTAGAGGCGGGTTTGAGCTAGAATTTTAATACTTCTCTAAGATTTATATAAACCCCCCCTCATCCACAAAATTATTTGTATCAGTCCAATAGGTTATCACAAATCAAAAAGTAAATACAGCAGACTTCAAGTATATGAAATACAGATATTAATCATGACTTACGCAGCAACCATAGATATAGTGCTTAAAACCCCATATGCAATAGTTTTTTGACTCTATATTATTATAGTACAGTACCTTTGGGTAAGTCCTGTTAATAATTGAATATTCCCAGTGCGAGCAGAAAAGCTCGCTTAGGTGTACCTCACGCTAGAATCCGCTGTCAAAAAATTGAAACTCTTACCTGTCCCCTGTTCCCTAAAAAATTAGTTATTCCTGAATCTCAAAAACTGACTAAGTGGGAAATAGACAACAGGTGCCCAAAGACTACTAATAACAGCAGAACCCAAAGCAACTTGCCTATGGTGAATCCAAATTTCTGCAAAGCTTTGATTACCAAATAACCCAAACTGTATTGCCATGAAAGTTTCTGCAAAAATAGCCATAATAAATGTTACTAAAGCTACAGAGATAAAGTCTTCCTGGATGTAACGTTTTTTCTGTAAAAAAGCTGTAACAAATCCTACAAAAGCTAAAGAAATAATATGGGTAGGATAAGGAGCTGTCATGGCATCTTGAATTAATCCTAAAACCAAGCCAGCCATCAAACTTCCGGCAATAGAACTATGGCTACTCCAAGTAACTAACCAAATTAATAACCAGTTAGGTCTGATTCCCAAAATCTCCATTCCCGGAATACGAGTTAGTAATAGTAATGTACAAAACACTACGGAGATAATTATAATGAATATTTTGAAAATTATTTGCTGAGATAGATTAGACATCTAATGAAAAATTACCTTTAATAATTAAATAATTTCAAATAGCTTTTCAATAAGCTTGATAAAAGATTACTGATGAAATCTAAAAGTCTTGAGAATATGATGTATTCTACGAGCAAAACATAAGGTCTCAACCCTCTCCTTTTAAGCTATCCCTTACCCATAACTCCTGAAAAGCTTGAAATCCCTAGATCCTCCCAGGAGGGGAAGGGGGAGAAGGGAGCAGGGGAGAAAGGAGCAAAAATCATAGTAGCTAAGTAAAACAATTTTAAGCGATCGCCCAAAAATGTGTTTTTTTCATATATTTTTCTCCCGATTTATCGGGAACCGTAAAAGCCGAACACAGACTTACCAAACAATTAATAATTAATAGTTAATAATTAATAATCAAGAGTTTATAGTCAATAATTATTCATTCAAAAATTCAGGTTTAAAGGCTTTCATTGCCAGGGGATAAATAAAAATTTTTCTTTTAGTCAATCCTCTTCTTTTAAGAAGAAGTAATTATTAATTCTTAATTTTTGATTGTTAATTGCTGAAACATAAATTGTCAATAATGCGCAAGTTTTATGTTAATTAAAGATGTTGATCAAGCATAGCCTTTTTAAGGGGATGAAAAAAAATTCGATTCAGTATTTCAAGCCTCTGGGTTTCCTCCGGAATGCTACGCAAAGAGCCATAGATACTCATAACTAATAACTGAAATTACTGACTTTTAAATTGCTAATTGCTATATCATTAACTTTCTATTTGATTCGGTGTATTTGGATAAACATTTACCCATTCCAAAATATTAAGTGGTGCTGATAACTTAATAATAGCTTCCGGAGCAGGACTATTAGACAAATTAATTGATTCGACTGTTCCTACAGGTAAACCCGCAGGAAATAATTGACTATAAGCAGAAGTAGATACAACATCACCCACTTTAATATTAGGTTCATCATCAAAAAATTCCATAACAGCCTGATCATCACCTCGACCTTTCATAAAACCCATTTGACGACTACGAACAACTCCGACTCCAGCTTTACTGGTTGGATCGCTAACTAATAATACCTGGCTAGTATTGGCTGTAACGCTAGTTATTCTGCCAACTAAACCACCAGTTGCCATGACAATAAAACCTTCTTGAATACCATCATTACTACCTCTTCCTAAAGTTATTTTGTTCCACCAATAATCTGCACTTCTACCTATTACAGGAGCTATTACTCCTTTCAAATTTTTAGTTTTTGTATAATTTAAAAGTTCATTCAGACTATTATTTTTTTGCTCTAATTCTTGTAGTTGAATTTCTAGTTCTTTAATCCGAGCATTCACAAATATTTCTTGTTTAACAACGCTAGGTTGAAATGGTAAAGTGAGCCAATTATAAATTTCAAAAAATAAAGAACCTTGAGTGTGTCTCACCCAAAAAGCTGCACTCACTGCTAAAATTAACAATGCAGCTTTTCGCATCATTTTTAAGCTTCGACGACGCAATGTTTGCATTAGTAAAACCTTTGAAAATTACTCTTTAAATTTGTAATAATTAAGCAATCAGCTATTAGCTATAAATTTCATTTTAGGGAACAGGGAATATCTGACAGCTAATAATTGAATGCTTACTTAATTTTTTTACTTCTAGTTGAAGTTAAAAGCAGGAACTTTTGTAATAGAATATTTTTTATTAATAAAAAATATTTGCTAATATAGCAATATGGAATAATTTGTGAAAATAAACTGTAGAAATTTAGTTTCCAAATTCCTGAATGTTTCGCTTTGGAGACCAAAAAACTATGATAAAATCTTGCAACCTATTTAAGATTGCTTATAGCAAACCATATCAATAATTATCAAAAATATAATTACATAAGGTTTGCTGAAAAAGTTTTTTACTGGGGTAGATAATTGCACTTTTTCAGGATATAAATAAAGATCAAATTTTTGTCGATCCATACTTTTATATTTAATCAACAAGCCCTAAGTATTAGCTATTAGTAATTCCCATACTGGTAGTAATATTTTCCTGTAAAATTCAGCTATCAGCTATTGCTTTTAGTCCCAGATCAAAGCTTTATTAATTGACCAAAAAAAATCTAACCATAAAAGCCAGTTCACTTGACATTAGAGTTAATTTCATATTCATTAAAATTATATCCTTAAGTACAGGTTCTCTTTGCTAATAGCTAACCGCTAATAACTGAATGCTTATTATGGGTACTCAAATAATATAACCAGACTTTAGCGAACTGTCCTAGTGAAAAACGGTTCAAACTGTTTAAAATTCTCCAAAGCACGGCCAGTTCCCAACGCTACACAACAAAGGGGGTCTGCTGCAATATGAGTAATAATACCAGTTTCGTGACTAATTAAAGTATCTACCCCCTTTAATAAAGCACCACCACCAGCCAACATAATACCCCGATCTATAATATCTGCTGCTAGTTCAGGAGGAGTACGTTCCAAAGTTCGTTTAATTGCTTCTATAATGATAGATAAAGGTTCAGTCATACTTTCTCGAATCTCTGCTGCTTTAACTGTGACAGTTCTGGGCAAACCAGACAATAGATGCATACCTCTAACTTCCATAGTTCCGTCATTATCATTCTGAGCAGGATAAGCTGAACCTAATTGAATCTTTATATCTTCAGCGCTTCGTTCACCTATAACCAAATTATGGACTTTTTTCATATACTGAATCACAGCATCATTCAGTTCATCCCCAGCTACACGGACAGACTCACTAAGAACCGTACCTTGTAAACTAAGAACAGCAACTTCTGTAGTTCCGCCACCAATATCCACAATCATATTACCAGTAGGTTCAGCTACAGGCAACCCTGCACCAATAGCTGCGGCCACAGGTTCATCAATTAATCGGACATCCCTAGCACCAGCTTGGAATGCAGTGTCCATTAAAGCTCGTCTTTCGACAACAGTTACTCCACTAGGAATACCAATAACAATTCTAGGAGATACTAATGTTCTTCCTTCGTGAACTCGCCTAATAAAATGTTTCAGCATTAATTCTGCTGTATCAATATCAGCGATTACCCCATCTCGTAGGGGTCTCATGGCAATTACATTAGCAGGAGTACGTCCTAGCATTTTTTTGGCTTCTTCTCCTACTGCGATGGAAGTTTTTTGCTCCTGGTCAATAGCTACCACAGATGGTTCTTGAAGAACAATACCTTTGCCAGATAGATATACAAGTGTATTGGCAGTACCTAAGTCTATTCCCATGTCCCTAGACAAGGAAAACCAATTAGACGAATTTAGAAAACCCACTGGATTTTAACCCCCAAAATAAATTCTTAACTTTGTGTAATAATTTATAAATAAATATAGCTGAGGTGAATTCTATAATCTTTTTTATTCCTCAGTCTAGTAGGACTGTATCAGTAATGATACGAGCAAGTTTAACTGTCCTTGGTTTCTTTGTGCGACACAATAAGGACAAAATCCGGAGGAAGTGTTTGATTTGGAGCTACTTGAGTAATTAGTCCTCTTAGTATATCTTTTTTTTAGTAAAATGCTAAACTAAAAATTTAGTCTTGCTAAATACATTTATGGTATTACAGAAGGTAGGGAGTTAAAAAAGAAGCTCTTTTTTTTAATTAAACTATAAGATGGGAAATTATGTATGGTTTAGTTTTATCTTTTTTTTGGCTCTTAACTGATTAATATTTAGGGTCTTGCATGAAATAGAGGACTATTTTAAAAGTTTGGTATGATGTGATGGACATCTTCCTGATGACTGATATTTTTCCGTGGGTGTAATTTTGCATCTATATTATATTTATTCCTATAATCTGCAATGCCCAAATTAGCAAGTCTTAAAATTTAATTCACAGATAACTATAGATATTTGAAAATATATGAGTTTAAATGTGGTAACTTTGGTCGGTAGGGCAGGTAGAGACCCTGAGATTAAATATTTTGAATCAGGTAGTGTAGTTTGTAATGTTACTTTGGCTGTAAATCGTCCTTCTAAAAAAACTGACCAACCAGACTGGTTCGATTTAGAAATGTGGGGCAAAACTGCAGAAGTTGCTGCTGATTATGTTCGTAAAGGTAGTTTGATCGGAGTAAAAGGTTATTTGAAGTTTGATTATTGGCAAGACCGCAATACAGGAGTAAGTCGTTCTAAACCTGTAATTAGAGTAGATAGATTGGAATTATTAGGTTCTAAACGTGATGATGAACAAGCTGCTCAACAAAGTTATGATGAATTTTAATTTTAAAATTATCTAAAAATTAGACTTCTGGCACAAATGTAAGCATTCAGCTATTAGCTTTCAGACGTCAGCAATAATACTCTACTTTTGGAGTAATATTTAACTTAGGCTTCTCTAAGAGGCTACCTAAATTGAGAATAGTTTAAATAAGGCTTTTAGGGCAGCTAAAAACAATAGCTAAATGCTTACGCATAAATTGAGAATAAGGAGTAGGAAATAGAGTATTAACAAAGAGATTGTTGAGAAAAATGTACGAAAAAATTTTTGACTTTTACATTGCCAAAAGGTCTCAGCAATCCTTAGTAGAATGTAATAATTAAAAAACTAGAAATATACTCTGAAATTATTGCCTATTACCTATTTTTAATTGAGTTAATATTGGTGTTTTTTTTAGAGTTAGTTAGTCGAGGTTAATATGTACTATTTATCTTATTTGGAAAAATTAGGTTTAGCAACAAGGCAGGCTTAAAATATGAAAGTGCTGAAAGTTATTATTATTAGTTTTTTAGCAGTTTTTATACTTAATGGATGTGTTCAATATGAAGTAGGAATAAATTTTCAGAGTCAAACTCATGGTGAAATTGTACAACATATTAAATTAGCCAAGAAGTTACGCAATTTTAGTCGGGAGATTGTTTCTGATTGGATCAAAAGTATAGAATCTAGAACTTATCAGTTGGAAGGGAAAACCAAAAGGATATCTAGACAGGAAATTCTAGTTACAATTCCTTTTAACAATGGTTCTGATTTAGCAGAAAAATTCAATAGTTTTTTTGCATATAATAATTCTGGAGAATCTCAAAATTATACTCCAGAAACAGGAGTAGATTTACCACAATTAGCATCTCATATTGATGTTAACCAGAAGAATTTTTTGGTGGCATTGCGGAATAAGTTAAGTATGGATTTAGATTTACGATTATCTACAGATAATAGTAAGGTTGTTGTGAATCCTGCTGATTTATTAGATGTGGAATTTCAGTTAATTACACCTTGGGGTTTTAAGAGTATCCAATCAAGTGAAAATAGTACAATATACTATCAAAATGACCAGGAAATTACTTGGAAACTTAAGCCTGGAGAAATCAATTCATTAGATGTAGTATTTTGGGTTCCAAGTCCCATAGGAATAGGTGCAATTTTAATCAGTTTATTTGTTTACTTAGGTATAGCTTTAAAATATCAAATATTACCTACTCTAGAAACTAAGTAAAAACTAAATTTTTAAGCATTCAGCCGTCAGCTAAAAGAGGAATTAGTATTCAAACAGAATTAAAATCCGATATGAAAAAGATGATCAGCTAAATTTAAATATTACTTTCATCTATTTTGGGATGCAGGATAATCCAGGAAAAGCTGTTGGCGCAGCATTCCGCAGGAAATGCTTACCTAAATTTTTAGTCCGGAAATAATAAAATAACAATGATATAATAATATTATTTGAAATGTAAACTGGAGTTAAGTGTTTGATCAGGTTAAGCTTAAGGTATAAACTAAAAAAATTTTATAAATCATTTCATATTGGTATATTTAAGATATCTTAACTATTTTTAATGTCACAATATTCTTTGAATTTTGTATAATTGTAAGATATTAAGTTGATCAGCAAAATTAATTACACATCCTATTGACTATTTATTCTCTTTTCCCTATCTGAAAAATAGGAAAAATAGGAAATTTATTTTCCATGACTACTTAACAGTTTAGACATAAGTTCAAACAAAAACAATGAAACCAATAAACTTTTTGCTAATTTTCTTAGTTTGTCTAGCTTTAGTTATATTTGCTTTAGAAAATACTCAAACAACTACTATTAAGCTGATTGAAGGTATTGAGTTAGAAGCTCCATTATCTGTAGAACTTGTGGTTGCTACAGGATTAGGAGCAGTTCTAGCATGGCTATTTAGTTTATGGTCAAGAATGCAACATACCATAGGAAATTTTAGACAAATGCGAGAAATTCATAGCAGAAATAAACGTATTCAAGAATTACAAGAAGATGTAGAACGCTATGAAGAGGAACTTAAACAAAGAGATAGTTTGCCAGTAGCAAAACCAGTAGAATCTACTGAAGCCAATGCTTCTTAATATAAAGTATAATTAGTTCGTTACAACTTTTAAAACTTGCCTCTACTTTTGCAACTTTTAAGGTGTATAAGGTAAACATTTCCAGCGGAATGCTAAGTAAATAGCTATTAGATGTATGAATGTAATAACTTAACTAAGGTTAGGTTATTGCCAATTTCATTTCCTATAAAATAGTATGCCAAAATACAGCAGATTCCAAGTATATGAAGTACAGATATTAATAATAAAATATTTTTAGTGCAGGCCGGAAAGTCCGCGTAGGTGTACCTCATGAAGGTGGAATCTGCTGTAACTATCAGCGGATCATACTCCTCTATTGTAATAATGAGTGAATAACAAATAACTGATCAAAGACATCTTGTAGATATTTGTTCAGAATAGTCTATATTTTTAAGCTTGATCAAGTCACAGTAAAATAGAGAAAAAAACTACTACTATGACAATAGGAGTTCCCCAAGTTTCAGAAACCCTTTCGGAAGGAATAGCCTTATTAACAAATTTGGCAGAAAAGGGAGAAATTAATCCTTGGGATGTCCAAGTAATTGAAGTAATTGATCGCTATTTAAGTAAACTTACTCCTAAATCAAATATTTCTGCAAGGGACGATTTTACCAATTTATATCAGTCAGGTCAAGCTTTTTTGTACGCATCTATATTAGTCTGGCTAAAAGCAGATCATCTGGCTAATTCAGAATCATCTGAAAATAATTCGGAAATATCTGAAATAGTACAAGTTCCAGAAGCAGAAAATTTTGATACACCAAAGATACCACTGAAACTAGAACAACAATTACGTCGTCGTGCTGTAGCTCCTTCACCTCGAAAACGTAGAGTTACTCTTCAAGAATTAATTGAGCAGTTACAACTAATTGGAACTGCTATAGAAAATAGAAAAGCTCGGACTCGTATTCGCAAAACTAGCTCCAAAGCAAGAGCGCAAGCGGCAAAAGTTATTGCCGAATTAGCTCACCAGGAAAATTTAGTAGAAACAGCTATTGATCTAGAAAAGTTTCTTCTAGAAAAATTGCCAGATACTAATGAAGGTTGGTTAGAATTTGAGAATCTTTTAGAATTATGGTCTTCAGCGTTACAGTCTAAAACTGACATAGAAAAGGAAAATCAAAATCCTAATGTGCCAATAACTTCTGATCGAGTAGGTGCATTTTGGGCATTACTTCTACTTTCTGCTCAGTCTAAAGTTGAGTTGTCCCAAGAACAATTTTACCAAGAAATTAAAATTCGTACTATTTCATCTAATTCCGAAGAGGAGAAAATTTAACCCTTTAACTAAGCTAGACTTCATCGCACAAGGCATTGCATAAAATAAGGAGTCAACAGTTAGGGGAAAACTATACTGGTGAGTAGGAGAAAAAATTAAGTAAATATCTATGCTTAATTTTTTTCTGATAATTTGACTCTAGAGATAAAGTTAATCAAAATAATTTATCTATCCATAATATATGGTATATATACTTACCAGGTAAAATTTTCAGGTTACTTGTAATGTTACAGGTTGACCTGTGGAATGTGGGTTCTAGTTCATTAAACTTAAGACCGCCAAACTTAGAATTTGGAAACTATTCCCTTTCCGATAGAAGTTTACCTAGCCAAGTTTGGCTGTAAATTATATGCTGCAATGATCTACTGATTATAATCTTTTCTCAGGAAAGGAATATTTGAGAAAAATTATATTACCTAAATGTATATCGAAGATAAACTAGAAACATATGTCCGGCAATAATCCTATTTATATAGAGTATCAACAAACATTGGTAGATAAAAATAGGATTTACACAAAAAAACCAAGTTTTTAGGATAAATTCTTGTTTTTGAGAATAAACATTTAGGGAAGAACTGGGTTTCTGGGTTTTCCTGTGTAATGTGAAAATTCAGGGACTTACCTTTCTATCAGGGAAATGAAAATTACCACGCAGTTTTTCCGCCTGTTGAAATGAGGTTTTGACAGAGTTGGTAATGTAACTTGAGCATATAGATAATGAACATTTTAGTATTTTTGGCATTTTTAAGGTAGAGGAGACTAAAAATGAAAGCCATGATTCTGGCCGCTGGAAAAGGAACTCGTGTTCGTCCAATCACTTATAGCATTCCTAAACCAATGATTCCTATTCTCCAAAAACCGGTAATGGAATTTTTGGTGGAGTTGCTTCGTCAACACGGTTTTGACCAAATTATGGTCAATGTTAGTCATTTAGCAAAAGAAATAGAGGACTATTTTCGTGATGGTCAAAAGTTTGGGGTAGATATTGCTTATTCTTTTGAAGGACGAATTGAGGATGGAAATTTGATTGGGGAAGCATTGGGTTCTGCTGGTGGTATGAGGCGAATTCAAGATTTTTATCCTTATTTTGACGATACATTTGTGGTTCTTTGTGGTGATGCTTTGATAGATTTAGACTTGACCGCAGCAATCAAATGGCATAAAGAAAAAGGCTCGATGGCGACTATAATTATGAAGTCTATTCCTCGTGAGGAAGTTTCTAGTTATGGTGTGGTAGTGACAGATGAAACAGGGCGAATTCAATCTTTTCAGGAGAAGCCAAAAGTTGACGAGGCTTTGAGTACCGATATTAATACTGGTATTTATATTTTTGAGCCAGAAGTGCTTGATTATATTCCTTCTGGAGTGGAATTTGATATTGGTGGTCAGTTGTTTCCTAAACTGGTAGAAATAGATGCTCCGTTCTATGGTGTGGCAATGGATTTTGAATGGGTGGATATTGGTAAGGTACCAGATTATTGGCGAGCAATTAGGGATGTATTAATGGGGGAAGTGAAAAATGTTTCTATTCCTGGTAGGGAGGTATCTCCAGGAATTTATACTGGTTTAAATGTGGCAGTTAATTGGGATAAGGTGGATATTGAGGGGCCTGTTTATATTGGTGGTATGACCAAGATTGAGGATGGGGCGAAAATTATTGGGCCGACTATGATTGGTCCTAATTGCTGGATTTGTCGTGGGACTACTGTTGATAGTAGTGTTATTTTTGAGTATTCTCGTTTGGGTCCAGGGGTGCGTTTGGTTGATAAGTTGGTATTTGGTCGTTATTGTGTCGATAAGACTGGAGCTTCTATTGATGTTCAAGCTGCTTCTCTTGATTGGTTGATTACTGATACTCGTCATCCTTTTCCTTCTTCTCCTCCTGTGGAGCATGAAACAATTAAGGAAATTAAGGATATTCTGGAGCAAAATGGAGGTTGATTCAGTTATCAGTTATAAGTTTTAGAATTATCTAGGAGTCAGGGTAGGTATTTTTGGGGGTCTGATTTTTCGGGAACCGTAACCCTTGCTCTGTCGTGGTTCAAAAACGTAGCTCCCCACCGCTGATTTTAATAGGGATTAGTTGGGAACTAGAAACCCGGTTGCTTGAATAAATCGGGTTTCTTTGCGCTCCACCCCAAAGAGCGATCGATTATTGTAATGCTAATAACTGATAACTGAAAAGTTAGAAACTCCGTTAAACTTCAGGTGCTTAATAAAATGAAATTACTGTTGTGAAAGGGAAATACTGAGAAAATTTCTCGCCACATTTTCATTTTTAGTGCTTAAGGAAATGAAAAAAAGCGATCGCCTGAGTGGAAATAGTTAGGAACTTTTTTCCCACACTCAGAGTCGCGGGTGCTTTAACAAATGATAATAATTTGGCGGAATTAATTAATACTTGCCAGAATTAGGAAAATTGTTATCACATTCTGTGAAGCACTCGAAAATGGAAATAGTTAGGAACTTTTTCCCCACACTCAGAATCGCGGGTGCTTTAACAAATGATAATAATTTGGCGGAATTAATTAATACTTGCCAGAATCAGGAAAATTTTTATCACATTCTGTGAAGCACCCGAAAATGGAAATAGTTAGGAACTTTTTCCCCACACTCAGAGCCGAGAGTGCTTTCGGAAATAAAATTACTATTGCTATACAGAAATAGTCCAGTAGGGTGTGTGAGGCGCTAGCCGTAACGCACCATTATTAATTCAAAATCATAAAGGAATTAATCATCTGCTCGTTAAACTTTCCTCAAAGATGGTGCGTTAGCAAAGCGTAACACACCCTACTGGCTTTAATTAATTATTCAAATAAGTGTAACTACTCAAACTACTTTCATAATTTTGTAACAGCATTCGCGACTCTTTAATAGTAATTTTTTCCTCTTGTAAAGCCTGCTCAGTTTGACAACGAATACTTTCAACTAAACCATCAGAATTATACTTAACATAATTCAAAACTTCTGTCATAGTGTCACCCTTAACGACGTGTTCAATTTTGTATCCTGAAGGAGTTAATTTAATATGCACAACATTAACATCACCAAACAAATTATGGAGATTACCCATAATTTCTTGGTAAGCACCTCCCAGAAACATTGCCAGATAATAAGGTTCAAAAATAGAAGAATTTTCTGATGTTTTGCTATCAAAATCTTCAGCATATTTATCACTAATTTTCAGAGTATGTAATTCTAATAATAATTTGACATCTCGTAAATCAATAAACTTCTCAATTTTCCCATCACTATCACAAGTAAGGTCAGCTAATATAGCTCTTTCTTTAGGCTCTTCATCTAAGCGATGAATAGGCATAATTGGAAATAATTGATTAATCGCCCAACTATCAGGAGCAGATTGAAAAACAGAAAGGTTAATGTAATAGATAGATGCCATAATTTTTTCCATTTCCGCTAAATCATCTGGCACATATTCAGAGTCTTTTAATATGGCTTGAATTTTCCGAAAACATCCCCAGTATAGTTGTTCTACTTTTGCTCTTTCACTAATACTAAGATATCCAAAATTAAATAGACTAATAGATTCTTCTTTAAATTGAATAGCGTCGTGATATGCTTCCTGATAATTGTTTTGGTTAATAGATTGATAGGTTTCGTAGAGGTTTTGCAAAATTAAATGTTCGTCTTTATTAATAATTACTGATTCTTCTTTCGGAGCTTGACTAACTCCTAATACATCAAAAACTAAAACTGATTGATGAGATGCTATTGCTCTCCCACTTTCGCTAATTAATATTGGAGGTAATATTTTTTTCTCTTCACAAGCTTCCTTAACTTCTGCCACAATATCATTAGCATAATTCTGCATATCATAATTTCTAGAAGCATAAAAGTTGGTTTTAGAACCATCATAATCAACTGCTAAACCACCTCCTACATCTAAGTATTTCATATTTGCCCCTAGTTCAGCTAATTCTACATAAATTTGACTGGCTTCTCTAATAGCATCCTTAATCACACTAATTGAAGAAATTTGTGAACCAACATGAAAATGTAAGAGCTGTAAAGAATCTAAAATACCCCCATTTTTTAACTTATTAACAACTTGAATTATTTCCAAAATATTGAGACCAAATTTAGCGCGATCGCCTGTAGTTCCTGCCCAACGACCGATACCTTTAGTGCTGAGTTTTGCCCGAACTCCTACTACTGGTTTAATATTTAATTTTTTACTAGCTTCTATAACTAATTGTACTTCTTCTACCTGTTCAATAACTATTATTAATGTTTTTCCTAACCGTTGAGCTAGCATGGCAGTCTCAATATATTCTCGGTCTTTATAACCATTACAAATTATTAGTGAATCACTGGTATTTAAAGTAGCAATAGCTATTAATAATTCTGGTTTTGAACCAGCCTCTAAACCAAATTTATGAGGCTTCCCAAATTTAACTATTTCTTCTACTAACTGACTATTTTGATTACATTTAACAGGAAATACACCTCGATAAATATTCTTATATTTATAACGAGCGATCGCTTTAGAAAAACAAGCATTTAATCGTTCAATTCTATCTTCAAGAATATCGGAAAATCGCAGAATTAAAGGTAGTCCTATATTTCTTTGTTTAATAGATTCAACAAGTTCGTATAAATCTAAAGAACCTCCTAAATCGCCTTTAGGAGAAACTGTAACATGACCAGCAGAATTAATTGCAAAATAGGGATGACCCCAGCCAAGTATTCTATATAATTTCTCACTATCTTCTATTACCCAAGATTTTTTTTCTTCAGACTTGATAGGATTAATATCTGTTTTATCTGTTTGAGAATTATTAGTTAATGATGTAGAATTTGCAGTCTCAGAAAAGTTTTGATTTGTAGTTGATTGTAAATCCATTTTATTTTTCAATTCCAAAGGGTTAAACTTGAGATTATTTTAACTTTTTAAGATACTAAAATTTTAGATATTTTTGATTCCATCATTATTAGTCAAGGTATCAGCTCAAAACTATTGTGGAATAGTTTTAGTTAAATTTACTCTTGATTGGCAAGTATGATGATTAACTTAAATTTTTAACATAATCAAATGTTAGATATTTTTGATTCCATCATTATTAGTCAAGGTATCAGCTCAAAACTATTGTGCAATAGTGATAAAATCAATTCGGACTTAGAAACAATCAATTATTCCCCCCCATATTTCCTGTTCCTTCTTTTCTTGAGATGTATAGTACAAGTAAAAAGATTAGCTCAAAAACTATTACCCTAGAATTTGAGCAAAAAATCCCCTGTCCTGTAAAGTATTACTGTTAATTGAGCAAATTTTTAAGGAGTATTAGTTTGGAACGTACCTTTATTGCAATTAAACCCGATGGTGTCCAAAGAGGACTTGTAGGCCAGATTATCAGTCGTTTTGAAACCAAAGGTTTTACTCTAGTTGGTCTAAAAAGTATGAGTGTAAGTAAGGAACTGGCTGAAAAACACTACGATGTTCATAAAGAAAGACCATTTTTTCCAAGCTTAATACAATTTATTACATCTGGACCTGTAGTAGCAATGGTTTGGGAAGGAGAAGGAGTTGTGGCATCTGCGAGAAAAATTATTGGGGCAACTAATCCTTTGAGTGCTGAACCTGGTACAATTCGTGGTGATTATGGAATTAGTGTTGGCCGTAATTTAATACATGGTTCTGATGCCATTGAGACTGCTAAAACTGAAATTAGTCTTTGGTTTAAAGAGGAAGAGTTAGTATCATGGCAGCCTACTTTAACTCCCTGGATTGTAGAATAAAACAAATAGAAAAAATTTTTTCCTGTCTGAAATATTTATCAGTTAGCTCCGTAGTTTGGCTAAATACAAAAGAAGAATAATTTTGAAGAAGGAAAAAATTTAATATTTATTTCAATTTGTAACAATAACAGTCTAGCAACTTCCAATTGTAGGTAAAATACGGAAAATTAACTGGAAAGTAAACTACAAAAATAAGGAGTTTTAAACCATGTCTTTATCTGATACCCAAGTATTGGTTGCTTTAGTAATTGCTCTAATCCCTGGAATCTTAGCATTCCGACTCTCAACTGAACTGTACAAATAAAATCTTGGCAATTAATTAAAATTTAATTTCTAAATCTGTCCTCACAGTTACTCCTTAACAGGATAAAATTTTGGCTTGTTATCGAAGTCAGATATTATCATAAAGTTACTAGGAGAAAAGCTGCAAGGGCAGATTTTTTTATGGAATAGTTAAAAGAGCAAACATCTTACTATAAATCTTAAATTTTATCCATAAATTATCAATTCTTTTTCCTTCTATCAACATATAGCAATTCTAAAAACGAAACTTCTACCTGTTCCCTCCATACCTATTCCCTTTAAAAAGTAAATAAAAAAATGAAACTTCTACCTGTTCCCTGTTCCCTCTTCCCTGTTCCCTCTTCCCTAAAAAAAGATTGAGTTGACATCCTGAATGAGAATACTTAAGCATAGATTAATATATTAGAAGTAAGCTCTCGCCCATTCAAACTGCTTATTTTATAAGTTGTAATCTTTGATAAACTTAGAAAAAATATCTGATAGATGTTTAACAGCTTATAGTAATTAATTAACTTATCCAGACAAATATATGCAAGCCACTCAACCTACTCAATTTTCACAAGTTTCTCAGAATTATTCTAGTAAAGTCAAACCTAGCGCACCCTCTAAAAAAAATAAATTTACTCATTTAGGAATTGAAACTACAGCTAAATTATTAACTAATATTCTAATATCCGCTTTTGTAACTTCAGCTCTACTAAAATTGTTACCTCATTATCAATCTATTCAAGAAAAACTACAAGTTATTGAATCTGAAATTGAAGCTACAACAGACAGACTAAATAATCAGAAAGAAGATTTTAGCCGTTATTTTGATCCTAGTCAAGCTAAAACTATTATGCAAGAACAAAGCAATCAAGTAGACTCTAATCAAATACCTATTATTTGGCTAGAAGATGATAGTGAGAAATCTAAATAGGGAGTAGGGAGCAGGGAGTAGTTAATAGTTAGGATTTAGGGAAGTTTTATAAGAGGTGGTTATTTATAATCCTCTTTTAGTTTTTCTATTTTATAGGTAGTAGGGAGTAGTTAAGAGTCAAGATTTAGGGAAGTTCTAATTGTTCAAACCTTGTATTTCTATATGCTTTGATAAATAATTCAGCCAACCCTAATTAAATTAATAACTTAAAGCTGATAGCTAATAACTGATAGCTGAATGCTTACATTTAAGCTGCCTTTTCTAATACAAATTGAGATATTATAAGCTCTACAGCAGCTTGATATTGTTTATCAACTTCTGTGGTAATTTGATTAGGTAAAATTGACTCTTGCTTAACCAAAATATCAGGAACAATTCCCAGTTTATTAATATCTTTATGATTTGGCGTTTCATACTTAGCAACAGTAACTGCTAATCCCGAACCATCAGATAAATCAAATAAAGATTGAATTAACCCTTTACCAAAAGTTTTTTCACCTACTAATAAAGCACGACTATTATCTTGAAGTGCCCCAGCTAAAATTTCACTTGCACTGGCAGTTCCCTGATTAGTTAAAACAACTAATGGGGCATTAGTTATAGCAGAACCTTCAGCAGAGAAACTATCAAGAACTCTTTGTCTATTAACTGTATAAACAATTGTACCTTCCTCTAACCAGAGACTAGCAATTTCTATACCAGCTTGTAAAAGTCCACCTGGATTATTGCGTAAATCAAGTATATATCCAATCGCTCCTTTTTCCTCAAAATTTTCTACTGCTTGACTGATTTCTGTAGTAGCATTAGCATTAAATTGATTCAGACGAATATAACCAATCGGTCCAGCTTCAGAGTTAGACTTTAACCTAGCATAGACTGGATTAATTTCTATTTGTTCCCGAATTATAGTTATATCTTGGGGTTGGTTCCTACTTTTTTTCAAAATGGTTAGTACCACAGAAGAACCAATAGTACCCCGCATTCTATTTGCAGCTTCATCTAATGAAAATTCTGTGGTGGGATGGCCATCAATTTTAATTACGCGATCGCCCGCTTGGATACCAGCAGTTTCAGCAGGAGAACCTTCTAAGGGAGAAATAACTATTACTTCTCCTGTTTTAGAGTCTAAAGCAATTTGTAAACCTACTCCTATTAATTCTCCAGAAGTATCGACTTGCAAATTACGGTATTGTTGTGGTTTAAGAAGTCGGGTGAAAGGATCTTCTAGACTAGCCAACATTTCTTCGATAGTGTTGTAAGTTTCTTCTCTAGTTTTTAGGGGTTTCTTCATTAATTTTTGACGCTTAAACCACCAGTTCTGATGGTTGAAAGAATCATCTATATAAGCCAAATTAACTATACGCCAAGCTTCCCCTAATAATTTTTGTTCTTCTGTTAATGCTGTTGCCGAAGAAGTCCAGAGTCCCCAGTTCAGAATAGTTGGTAATATTAATAGAAATATAATTTGGAAAAATCTTTTTTTCATAAAATGAAAGTATATATTTAGATAGGGCTAGCTGATTAAATCTAAAATTTTTTATAGGTCGTTTCAGTTATCAGTTATCAGTACCTCTAGCTGTTTACGCAGTATTTGGGGGGAAAGCAAGAGGCTTGAAATATGGAATTTTTTCTCTTGCCAAGTTTTTAGATAGCTCAAGTTCCTCAAGTTAGTATTTTCGGATAACGGGAGGTAGAAAAGTCAACTCTACCATTATAAACAACTACTTCCTTTATAATTCCTATTCATCTTGACTTTGTGAAGTTCCATGAAACGTCCCTACCCCCTGGTTCAAAAAAAGACTTTCATAAGCAAACCCTAAACAATACCGTTTTGAAAAAATAATGGGACAAAAAGGTAGATATGAATCGGAAATAGTTAAAAATAGCTGCTCCAATTAAGTTTTAGATAGAGATAAATATCGTTTATTCCTTTTTTTTCATAACTTACGACAATGTACTATATATAGATTCAAAAAACGATTTTGCTCTAGTTTTAACCACTATATCTAGATGCACTGCCTAATTCCTGTTTTTATTAAAGGTTTTTTCCTTCTTCCTTCTTACTTCTTCCTTCTTCCTTCTTACTTCTTACTTCTTCCTTCTTCCTTCTTCCTTCTTCCTTCTTCCTTCTTCCTTCTTCCTTCTTCCTTCTTCCTTCTTACATATCGAACTCTAGAAAAATTACGACCTTATCTGAAATATATCTATGAATTATGTTAAATTTTATTACTAGAGGGTAGGCAAGGAAAATTTTTTTTTGAAAAAATATACTTGCTGCTTCATTTATGTATCAGTTGGTATGATATTCGTATTGCTGATTCAAGGGTTACGGTTAAGTATCTCTTCCTAACTACCCAGAAACTTAATTCATTAAAAAAGCAGTCAGCAGTCAGAAAGCAGGGAATTAAACCAAGCAAAAAACTGTTAACGCAGTTCCTCTGCCAAAGACTAGCTAAATGCTAAAAGCTGATAGCTAATTAACAAACAGCAATATTCATCTAGGATTTTTGACTTAATGTTCACAAAACAGGTAACTGATTCACCCGCTTATAAGTGGTTTGACGAACGCTTAGAAATTCAAGCGATTTCAGACGACATTACTAGCAAATATGTTCCACCCCATGTAAATATTTTCTACTGCTTAGGTGGAATTACTCTAATGTGCTTCCTAATCCAGTTTGCTACTGGATTTGCCATGACTTTCTACTACAAACCAACAGTAGCAGAAGCATTATCATCAGTCCAATACATTATGACTGAAGTAAACTTCGGTTGGCTAATTCGCTCCGTCCACCGTTGGTCTGCCAGTATGATGGTATTGATGATGATTCTTCATGTTTTCCGAGTATACCTCACAGGTGGTTTCAAAAAGCCCCGCGAGCTAACCTGGGTAACAGGAGTAGTTATGGCAGTAATTACAGTGAGCTTTGGTGTAACTGGTTATTCCTTACCTTGGGACCAAATTGGTTACTGGGCGGTAAAAATTGTATCTGGTGTACCTGATGCTATTCCATTTGTTGGTCCATTCATCGTAGAACTAATGCGTGGTAGTACAAGTGTTGGTCAAGCAACTCTAACTCGTTTCTACAGTCTTCATACTTTTGTATTACCTTGGTTTATTGCAGTATTTATGCTACTGCACTTCTTAATGATTCGTAAGCAAGGTATCTCTGGTCCTTTGTAAATTAGGCTGCTATTAACAAGAAACTAAATTATCGAGTCAAACTCAGTTTGAGGCATCGTAACTTCCACTGATAATTTTGCTACGGTAAATTTATTGAGTTACTGAAAAGCTTTAGAAGACTGAAAACTTGTGTTGAGCAAAATCTCAGACTACTAAATTTCAGTAGAAGTTCCCCAGAAAATTTTAACCCGTCGAGGAACCAAGTTTTGTGAGAAGCGTGTTGTCCTTCCTGCGGGATGAAAACTTCAACTATCACGGAGAAGAAAACTTTTATGTCCACATTAAAAAAACCGGATCTGAGCGATCCTAAATTAAGAGCTAAATTAGCTCAAGGTATGGGTCACAACTACTATGGTGAACCTGCTTGGCCTAATGATTTGCTCTATGTATTCCCAGTAGTAATGATGGGTACACTTGCTTTATGTATAGGTTTGGCTGTATTAGACCCTGCTATGGTTGGTGAACCAGCAAATCCATTTGCTACTCCTTTGGAAATTTTGCCTGAGTGGTATTTCTGGCCAGTTTTCCAAATTTTGCGTGTTGTACCTAATAAGTTATTGGGTATTGTAGCAATGGCTTCTATTCCTTTAGGATTAATGTTGGTTCCTTTCATTGAAAGTGTGAATAAGTTCCAAAATCCTTTCCGCCGTCCTGTAGCTACTGCTGTATTTTTGTTTGGTACTGCGGTTACTTTATGGTTAGGTATTGGTGCTACTTTTCCAATTGATAAGTCCTTCACTCTTGGTTTATTCTAAGATTTTGGATATCTAGATTCTCAGACTTAGATATCTAAAATTTTACGCCCTTTGTAGATTTTCTTCATAAGTACATTATGTATTTGTAGAAATTTTTCAGAGGGCGTAAATTTTTTTTTGAATCTATCATGGGGTTAAGCCAATTTGATAAACTATATTAACTGCTTAATGACAGTTAATGCACGATTCATTAACTTCTCACTCTGTCAGACTTGAAGACGAAATTATATACAAATAATTTAATTTTTCACGACTACTTAAATTTTCATACTTGGCTTCGGATGCTAAACTTTTATGATTGAATTTTAGTTTTGCCTGAAACGTCTTAAACTATCAGTAATAAATTATAAATGATCACTAATATGAGGGTGTTTCAGAAATAAAAATAATCTCAGAGAAGGGAAATAAAATTGACTAACAAAGTTGCTCAAAAGAAAGAAAATATATTTATTTTTCTACAAGTTTTATCTTGTGAAGGTGGTATTCAGTCTTATGTAAGAGATATTTTTCAAGCTTATCAAGAGTTAACAAATTCTGTAAAATCTAACTACTCTTTCAAATCAGATATTTTGTTACTAAGAGATGGGAAAGATTGTGAAAATCCCTATCAGTCGAAAAGTCTAAATTTTTATTATTTGAAAACTCAGTCTGTTTGGTTAGGGAGATTAAAATTAGCTACAACATTACTATGGTTCTTACTAAAAAAACAACCCAAACAAGTTTTTTGTGGTCATATTAATTTAGCTCCATTAGTGCAAACTTTGTGTGTACCTTTAGGCATTCCCTACACAATTTTAACTTATGGTAAAGAAGTATGGGAACCACTACCTAATAAATATCAACAAGCATTAAAACAAGCAACTAAAATATTAACTATTAGTCGTTATAGTCGCGACCAGTGTTGTGAAAGTAACCACCTTAATCCAGAAAAGTTTCAATTATTGCCTTGTATGGTAGATGGGGATAAATTTATTCCTGGACCTAAACCTGTAGATTTAATTGAGCGTTACAATCTTCAAGGGGCAAAGGTATTAATGACCGTAGCTAGACTTTGGTCGGGAGACCCCTATAAAGGTGTGGATGTCACAATTCGAGCTTTGCCTAAGTTACTACAATTTTTCCCAGAAGTCAAGTATTTAGTAATAGGACGAGGAGATGACCAACCTCGTTTAGCTAAGTTAGCTGAAGATTTAGGGGTAAAGGAAAAAGTAGTATTTGCTGGATTTGTGCCTACAGAAGATTTAGTTAAACATTATCAGGTAGCTGATGCTTATGTGATGCCTTCTCAGGAAGGATTTGGTATTGTTTATTTAGAGGCAATGGCCTGTGGAGTGCCTGTTTTGTCGGGAGATGCTGATGGTTCGGCAGAACCTTTACAAGATGGAAAGTTAGGATGGCGCGTACCTCACCGAGACCCAGAAGCAGTAGCTAATGCTTGTATAGAAATGCTGAAGGGAGAGGATAAAAGATGTGATGGTGAATGGTTACGAGAGAAAAGTTTAAAGATTTTTGGTAAGGTAGCTTTTACTGAAAGAGTAAGACAACTTTAAAAATAATTAATAATTAATAATTAGGGTTTACTGATTAAATCTAAAAGGATTAACAGAAAGAAGTTAAAATAATTAGGATAGCAATCCTAAATAGGTTGTGAAAAATCAAAAAGTAAATAAAAAAA
Organism: Okeania sp.; assembly: GCF_035285525.1. Lineage (GTDB taxonomy): Bacteria > Cyanobacteriota > Cyanobacteriia > Cyanobacteriales > Microcoleaceae > Trichodesmium. Next base: position 35,433 of record NZ_JAYKGW010000036.1, read on the forward strand.
ATGAAACTCTTCCCTGTTCCCTGCTCTATGTTCCCTATTCCCTAAAAGCAACTAAATTTTTGACACGAATCAAATAGGATTGCTATAGTTAATAACTAATATAGCGCTTTCTATTGTTATGAGGTAAATCTTTTGCGGGCAAAATGCCCACACTAGAAAATTTATAATTAATATTTTTACCTTATAGTTTCGGAATTTGCTGTAATTAATAATTAAGGTTTAAGGAAGCTATTATGAACGACTACCTATTCTATAACTTCCTTTTTATCGTGATTCTTAACTATTTTCTACTTCAACAAAAAGATTTTTTTTCAGCAAGCCTTAATTAATAATTGCCTCTGGTTAAAATTTAGAGAATTGAACTAATTATTCTGTCGGCGTGATCATCATTTAATAACTCATAGCTTATAGCTAAATGTTTACGAATAAAATTTATTATAAGGAGATAATTTAAGTGAATCAAGGAAACTCAAAAATATTTCAATTAACTATGTCTAGTATTGGTAACTGGCTAATTGTTTTAGCTGTTGTTTGGTTACTAGGTTCTGTAGGTTTAGGATGGCTAGTTAATTCTATTTTAATATTATTTGGTTTTATTTTAATTGCACCTGTAGTTGGCTTTATTGGTCTACGTTGGTGGTTAAATCGCAATTTAATTATTGATAAATGTCCGGTTTGTAGTTATGAATTTACTGCTTTAAACCAAACTCAATGTCAATGTCCTAATTGTGGAGAACCTCTTAAAGTTGAAGAAGGTAATTTTATTAGGTTAACTCCTCCTGGTACTATTGATGTTTCTGCGGTAGAAATTAATGCCAAACAAATTGAAGAGTAAGCATTCAGCATTTAGCATTCAGCATTCAGCTATGAACTATTAACTCATTATTTGGCAATAGGAAAGAGCTGACTGCTAATACCTAAATGTTTACCTGAATCCTAAGTTTTAACCTAAATATTTATAGCAAAAATTTATCGTACCTGGTATTATTTACTAATGAATAAATCTGCAATTATAGGTATATGATCTGAACCTAATTTGGAACTTAAATTAGCTTTGGTTTCAACATTTACAACTTTAATTTCTGAACTGATTAAACAATGATCTATAGGAATTTGAAAAAATCTAGATAGAATATAAAATACTATTGATTTACTAAATCCTTTGCCAGGCCAAGTAGGAAGAATACCAAAGCCTAAACGAGTATTTCTTAACCCTGTTTCCTGTTCTAATTTTTGATAGTAAGGAGACCACATGGTAATATTCAAATCTCCTCCTAGAATGACTGGATTATTTAATTGTTGAATATATTTAGCAAGTTCTTCTAATATTTGATTCCGTTTTTGAAAGGTACTTACTTTTATAGGAACGGTGGGATGGGTTGCTATTAAGTTAATAACTTTTTGATTAATTTTAAATTCGGTAATAATAGTAGCTCTTTCTGGAGCAAAAAATTCTATTGAATAATTATTGAGAGGAAATTTGCTGTAAATTACTATAATTTCAGAAGAAGACTGAGCATAAATTGAATAGGGTAAAGTATCTGATAATGTTTGGAGTTTTTGCAGCCATATATTGGTGGCTTCTAAAAAAATTGCTATATCTGGATTTTCTGCTTTTACCATTTCGGTAATTTGTGAATATCGATCATTTCTGCCTCCGTAAATATTGTGAACTAAAATTCGTAAGTTAGGAGTTTCTTGACTAATACTATTTTGATTAATATACCAGGGTAAAATAGGAGTGAGATTGATAACTGTGCAAAATATACCGATAAATAAAAGTCTTTTTTCGCCTATTATGGCTAAACATAATAGCAAGATTAAACTAATTACAAAATATTGAATTTTGAAATGAGAGATTAGCTCGAAAATAATACCTTTTTGCCAATAACCTGCTAGGGAAAATAAAGTGGTAATAATTATTCCTGTTGTTAGTAGGTAACTGATGATTGTTTCTATTAGATCAAGATAATATTTTTGCATATTCTCATCATCCTTTATTAATAATTACAGCAAATTCCAAGTACATTGAAGTACACATATTAATAATCAAATCTTTTCAGTGTCAGCCGGAAATGTCTCGTGGGTGTACCTTACTAAAGTCGAATCTGCTGTGAATGTTGCCAGTATCCGCATCTTGTCTGGGTGAGCTTACCTCATGAAGGTAGAATGGGTTTTCTAATTACTGTAAATTTGAGAAGATACTATTTTTGTTGAATAAAAAATCATACACATAGGCGAACGAACCATTATAGAATAACTATATCAGAATTTTTCAATATTTACAACCTCCGATTATTGTTTGAAAATTTTTGGGGGAAGCTCTTGAAAATGAAATGAAATTTGGTAGTTATATTAAATTCGCCATGTAAACCCAGAAACCCGGTTTCTTCAAGAAACCAGGTTTCTTTGCTTAGTTTCGATGTCAAATATTCAGGACTTACGCAATACTATCTATAGAGTTCAAAAACTATTGTGCAATAGTTTTAAGCGCTATATGTAGCGTCACTGGGTAAGTCCTAATATTAATCAAAAGATACTATTCCTCTCTAAACTCTATCTAATAGGAATTACTTTCCATTGTGCATTAGCTCTACCTGCTGGATTACCACCATGAACTGTGACAGTATCCTGTGTAACACCCTTCTCCAGAGCAGTAGGAGAACAACCGTTACACCGAGCTACATATTCCCCTGAATTAGCCTTGAAGGCATAGTTGCCATTGGGCAGTAATTCTGGTGTAAATTGAGCGTTAAGATTATTTGGGTTGTCGTGAAAAATAACTAGAAAGTCAGAAACTGCGCCATCTTTGATACAACCATTACACCGACCTATATATTTGCCAATGTCAGCTTTCAAAGCAATTTTTCCACCACTAACAGGAACAACTGTGAACTGAGCATGACCAACGTTGTATCCGTCTCGAAGTGTCACAGTATCTGGAATAGGAGTAGGACCCAAAGTTTCTTGACAGTCTCTACACCGAGCCATAAATGTTCCAGTGTCAGCTACTTGCAAAGCCACTTTTCCTCTGGGAAATGAGCTGTCTTGACTATTTGCTAAGGGAGCAGTTAAGGTCAGAGGCTTAATAGCTGCCAGAGTTAATGCTAATGTAAACCACTTTTTCATTTTATGTATAATTAGTTACAAACTTAGCGTTGAAAAAAAATCAATACTATTAACAAATAAAAAAAATTATATATTATATCATAATTTTTGGCATTATCCAAAATTTTATTTTGGTGGAGGAAATTTTAGAGGGGGGGTTTAGGGAGGCAAAACCAGAAACCCGGTTTCTCCAAGAAACCGGGTTTCTTTGCGGTAAGTTCTGACAATATCAACATAAAAATTAAGGGGCGAGTTTAGGAAAATTATGACTGGAAATTTCAGATTTTCTAGAGAAACCCGCCCCTACAGAATATGAACATTAATATTGAAGGGCGAGTTTAGGAAAATTATGACTGGAAATTTCAGATTTTCTAGAGAAACCCGCCCCTACAGAATATGAATATTAAAATAATCCGCAGAGTTTCAAATTCTTAATTTTAATTATTAAAATTATAGACTGTTATTTCTCTAATTTAGAATTTAAAATTAATGACACGTTTAGCATTACTCAGTACATCTGATAAAACAGGTTTAATTGATTTAGCAAAAAGTTTAGTTACAGAATTTGACTATCACATAATTAGTAGTGGCGGTACTGCTAAAACTCTCAAAGATGCCGGAATTTCTGTTACTAAAGTTTCTGACTATACAGGTTTTCCAGAAATTTTAGGAGGCAGAGTTAAAACCTTACATCCTAAGATTCATGGAGGTATTTTAGCCAGAAAAGATTTACCTGAAGATATTGAAGAATTAAATGCTAATAATATTCGACCTATCGATTTAGTTGTAGTTAATTTATATCCTTTTCAACAAACAATTTCTCAACCAGGAGTTACCCTAGCAGAAGCAATTGAAAAAATTGATATTGGCGGTCCGGCAATGTTAAGAGCATCAGCTAAAAATTTTGCTCATCTAACAGTTTTATGTAATCCCAATCAATATAATTCTTATTTAGAAGAACTACGGAAAAATGAAGGAGAAGCATCCTTAGAATTTAGGCAAAAATGTGCATTAGCAGGATTCCAACATACCGCAACTTACGACCAGGCGATCGCTACTTATTTACAAGAACAAGAAACAGTTTCTGAGGGAGAAAATTCAGAATCAGAAATGTTTTTCTTATCAGGTAAGAAAGTTAAAACTTTGCGTTATGGAGAAAATCCTCATCAGTCTGCTACTTGGTATCAAACAGGAATTAATGCTAGTGGTTGGGCGAAAAGTAAAATTATTCAAGGTAAGGAATTAAGCTATAATAATTTAGTAGATTTAGAGGCAGCAAGACGAATTATTAGAGAATTTTCTGATGCTCCAACTGTGGCAATTCTTAAACATACAAATCCTTGTGGAGTAGCAGTTGATGAGAATCTTTTAAGTGCTTATGAAAAGGCTTTTGCTGGAGATTCGATTTCTGCTTTTGGGGGAATTGTGGCTTTAAATCAATCTATTGATGCAGCAACTGCTAAAGCAATGACTAAGACTTTTTTAGAATGTGTAGTTGCTCCTGGATGTGAACCAGAAGCAGAAGAAATTTTTCGGAAAAAATCTAAATTAAGAGTATTAATTTCACCAGATTTAAACGAGGGTGAAAAGGAAACTATTAAGGTAATTGCTGGTGGTTTTTTAGTACAAGATGCTGATGATCAAATAGATAATTCTGATGATTGGAAAGTTGTTACCGAAAAACAACCTACTGCTGAAGAAATGGATGAATTAATGTTTGCTTGGAAAGTGGTAAAACACGTTAAATCTAATGCTATTGTGGTGACAAAAAATAAAGCTACTATTGGTATTGGTGCTGGTCAAATGAATCGAGTTGGGGCAGTAAAAATAGCTTTAGAACAAGCAGGAGAAAAAGCTGTTGGTGGAGTATTAGCTAGTGATGCTTTTTTCCCTTTTGATGATTCGGTAAGAACAGCAGCAGCAGCAGGAATAACTGCAATTATTCAACCAGGTGGTAGTTTAAAAGATAAAGATTCTATTGCTGCAGCAAATGAGTTAGGTTTGGTGATGATACTAACTGGAATGCGTCATTTTTTACATTAGCAATTTTGTTAGCATTAAGCATTCAACAGTCAGCTATCAGCTATTTTTTATTCACAGGACTTACGCAAAGGCACTATATATAGAGTCTAGGTGCATTACGCTACCGCTTTTCATGTCGCGCAGCGTTTCGGCCCTTGAGCCGACATATAAAGCAGAGCTTTGCGGAACGCAAAACACACCCTAAATATAGCGTTCATGCGTAAGTCCTGATTCACTCATTCAGGACTTATGCAAAGGTACTATAGTCATTCTGATGTAGATTGAGACAAGATTTTCTTGCTGTCAAAGGGTTTTCGCTGAAAAAGTGTTCCATTCTTATTCGGAATGACTATATATATATAGTCAAAAAACTATTGCGTATGGGGTAGCACCATATCTAGGGTTGCTCCGTAAGTCCTGTCATTATTACATTATAAAAATCCTATTTGAGGTCGTAATTCTGTCAGGTATAAACGGGCCAAATGCCTGCACTACAAGTGAAATATATCGCGACTTACCCTGACAAACCCAGAAACCCGGTTTCTTCAAGAAACCGGGTTTATTTATGTAAGTGCAATGTCGGTTCAGTTGTTCCCCTTAGGGTTGCGCAGCATGGCGCATAGCTTACTTCTCCGCAGGAATAACCCAACAATAATAAAGCTTTGTTGGGTAGAACGACAGTGAAACCCAACCTAATCGAAAAAAGCTTTTATTGCTTCTTCAAAACTAATATTATCAGGACTTACGCAAAGACACTAGATATAGAGTATCGGTGGGTTACGAGATACGCTTTCCATGCCGCGTAGCGTTTCGGCGCTTGAGCCGACATATAAAGCGGAGCTTTGTGGAACGCAAAACGCACCCTACGGATAGCGTTAATGCGTAAGTCCTAACCATATTTTTCTAGATTAATTTAAGCTTTATTGCTATCCCAGTCAAACTCAACCCCTTGTAGTTGATAGAAAATATTCATAGATTCATTCTATTGTTTTTTTCGGCGAGATACTTTTGGCATTTATGGAAGAAAGCAATCTCAGGGGTGGTGGTAAATTTCTTGCTATCATCGCCACAACGATTTTTCAGTCAGGTACATTAATCCCAGGCAAGATGCCTGCACTACAAATGAAATATATCGCGATTTAGGCTAACAAACCCAGAAACCGGGTTTCTTCAAGAAACCCGGTTTCTTTATGTAAGTTCTGTCAATAATGATTACCTACTTTTCTATGGTGTACCGCAGGCAAAGCATCTAGATCGCTAACTCGCCCATTATCAACAGTTGCATAAATAATCCAATGGTCGCTTGCTTCCATGCGACTGGCAACTTCACATTCTAAATAAGCTAAGGCATCACTCAAAATCGGACTACCATTGTTAGCAGTTTGAGTATTCACTCCGGCAAAACGGTCTGCACCAGGTGCAAAACGTTTCAGAAAATGTCGCATCAATTTTTGATAATTATCTTCCCGCAATACATTTAAGACAAAGCGATCGCCTACTTGCATTAGTGCTTCAATAGCGCGGTCTTTTGCTACTGCGATCGAAACTCCAAAAGGTTGGAAACTAGCTTGCACTACCCAAGATGCTAACATCGCACTACTAACCTCACCTTTAGTAGCAGTAATAATATACAAACCCCCGCTCAAACGACCTAAAGCTTTATCTAAGTCACTATCAAGAGATTTCATTTGTTTGATCGTTTCTTTGAGACTCAAAAGTTGTCCTGCATCTGTTCCCGCTTCTTCACATAATTTGTAAGTTAATTCTGAGGGCGTTTCTTTGATTAAAATATTAGGAAATGCTTGCTTCAGACCTAATTCTTTAAACCGGTTTGCCAAAGGATAAACAGATAAGTCATCCCCACCACCTGATTCAAATAAACCAAATGCTTGCTTTTTATCCGCTGCTGCCAAAATAGTGCTGATAGCTATTTCCGCATTGGTAGCTACCGAACCTGTGCTGGGTGGCGCTCCAATGATAATTGCTTTAGCCATTTCTACCAGTTCTCTTGCTTCTTGAGGGTCAGCAGATTTTAAATCCATCATTTCTACAGCGACTCCGGTTTTGATGATACCGTGAGAGATTGCTTGGGAGAGGCGATCGCTATAACCATAATCAGAGGTATAAAATACAGCAACTGTTGTCTCTGCTTTACTTTTAGCTTTACTCCACTCTTCATAACGATTGGTTAATTCTACTAAGTTATGGCGCAAAAGCGGACCATGACCTGTGGCAATAGTATTGATCTCTCCCAGTGCTTTCATTTTTTTCATAGCATTTAAGACTGAACGAGCATTGGGACCCATTAAACATTCATAATAAAATTTATAATCTGCTTCTATCTCACTCAGATTTTCATCATAAGTCTTGTCTGAGCAATAGTGCATTCCAAAAGCATCACAAGTAAATAGAATTTGGGTTTGGCGATCATAGCTAAATATTGTATCAGGCCAGTGCAAATTGGGAGCAGAAACAAATTCAAAAACGTGACCATTACCTAAATCTAATTGGTCTCCATTTTTGACAATTTGCTTATTAAATGGTATATGAGTTAAATTTTCTAAAAATTGAATTGCTACTTTTGACCCAACTACGGTGGCCTGGGGAGCAAGTTCAATTATATCTTTAACTAAACCACTATGATCGGGTTCAGTATGACTAATAATCAGGTAATCAATTTCTGCTGGTTTGATTATACCCCATAAGGTATCTAGGTATAACTGGCGAAACTTGGCATGGGATGTATCGACCAGAGCGGTCTTCTCTCCTAGCACAATATACGAGTTATATGTGGTACCATTCTGAAGACCAAATTCGATATCAAAGCGATCGCGGTCCCAATCAAGGGAACGAATGGCCATTGTATCAGGGGCAATTTTATTTTTCTCTATTGTGAGTCTATTTTTGACTTTATCTATTATTGCTACCATGAGAGACCTCTTTCTAAAATGATTACTTTGATCAGGACTTAGGCAAAGGCACTATATAAGGAGTATGGGTGCGTTGTGCGTTGTACACTTTTCATGTCGCGTAGCGAAACACACCCTACCAATAGCGTTTATAGCTTTAGTCCTATTTATTTGGTTTTTAATCAACTGTCAGCTTTTATAGCGCTACGGACTAAGGAATAGGGAACAAAAGAATTGGTAAATCTACCTTTAATTTTAAATTCTCAATTTCAAGTCCTACTGATGGCTAAATGCTGACTGCTTCTTTAACATTTTTACACAATTTAACTATAAGTTTTTTATAGAAAAGTTTATTAAAAAGTTTAGAATATCAAATTAGACTAAATTTTTTTGATTTTATCAAAGATATATTTCTCAAATTGTGATACGATCATTCAAGTTTGCTACTATCCAAATGGCAGAAAGGGGGGAAACAATGAAACACCGATTAGCCACCGTTGGAGGTTTAACAACGGCCTTAATGTTGGGGACTGTAATTCTGCCATCTCAGGCACAAACTTGTTATGGATATGGTTCTGAGAAAGCAAATTATGAAACTAGAAATTTTAAGATTGATATTTGCGAAACCCAGAAAGGTGAGTATTTACTGATTACTCAACCCAAAAATGGAACTGAGCGAGATTGGTTGATAGTTGGTAATGCGACACAAAGAGGTAGTTCATGGGAAGCTTACGATCCAGTACAAGGGACTGAATATATTATTGGTCCCAAACAATATCGTGTAGATTCAATAACACGAAATGACCTGACTGAGCGTGTAATTTATTACCAATCGAAAGGAAAAATTAAGTCAAGAAATTGTTATGTACTTAGACCAAATGGACTCTATATTTTTGAGAGAGGTAATTCGGGAAGTCCTAAAGTTGGAATAGTACAAAATGGTCAAAGGATAAAAGTTACGGGAAATGAACAAATTGGCAATGGGACTCAAAGATTTATAGAAGTGGTTAGTCCATATCCAGGATATGTAGTTTCTAGGGATAGTAATGGGAGGTATATTTCAAGTTGTTCACCAATTTAGGTATGGAGGGAACACAGAAGGTGGGAACAGGGAACAGAAAAGAGAGGTTTATATAATTTATGGAGATATCTAATATATAGTTAGTATTTAGGTTTAGTTAAAACTTTACCTGCTAATAGACTTTTCCAAACATCAAAAACAAAATCTCTGATCCATAAATTATCAATTTTAGGGAATAGGGAACAGAAAAGAGAGGTTTATATAATTTATGGAGATATCTAATATATAGTTAGTATTTAGGTTTAGTTAAAACTTTACAAACAAAATCTCTTATAATATAAATTATCAATTATTATTTCCTATTAGGAAATAGAGAACACTTAACTGGGAACAGGGAGCAGGAAAGAGAGGTTTATATATTTATATATAGGACTTAGGCACGAACGCTATTGGTAGGGTGCGTTTTGCGTTCCGCAAAGCTCCGCTTTATATGTCGGCTCAAGCGCCGAAACGCTGCGCGACATGAAAAGCGCACAACGCACAACGCACCAATACTCTATATATA
>NZ_JAYKGW010000037.1:0-25374 GCF_035285525.1 Okeania sp.
ATTGGGAAATGGAATAGAATCTTTATTATCTCTGAGAACCAGTAAGATTTCATTATTACTATTAAATAAAATCATTACACAACCTGGAATTTTATTCAGATTTTTCTTCTAATTAAAAAAATGATAACTGTTTAGGAATGTTGTATGTTAGGATTTTGAAACCAAATCTGTACGGTTTTTTGGCAGACCATTTCTGATGGCTATAGCGATCGCCTTTTTTCCAGAGGATAAAATTAAGTAACTATTTACTTAGTAGTTTTGGTAACACAACCTTCCAGGTGGTTACAGGCTGGAAGGTTGTGTTGCACTTTCGCAAATTTCCTCTACTTATCAACAACTAAATTATTAATTTTCCATCCACATTTATCAGTTAATTTATCGCTATTAATACTCGTATTTTGCAAAAGTAAATAAACACTATTTTTCCCCCAAAGAGAAAAATAAAAATCTGAAGTTATTCTAGGAAAATAATTTTTAGCGGTTGTATCAAGAAAATTTCCTTGCTCATCTAATAGAGAAAATTTAATAGATAAACCATTACATTCTTGATGAAGAAAGTCTAACTTGCCAGTAATTTTTACTGAAGAAGATAACTCTCCTAAATAGAGAAAATATTTGGATGTTTCTTTACTAATATCCCCAGGGTCTGTCATGAAATTATAACTATTATTAGAAACTTGAGTAACTGCCGAATAATTATAAGTAATATAAGGAGATTGATTTAAACTCATCCAGTCTAACTGTCTCCCCGGACGTTGGGGAACTTTTTTTTGCATTGCTGATAAAGTTTGTACGGCAGTTGGTACAGAAGTCGGACGAATCCTTTGATAAAAACTAACAGTTACTCCTCCATCTAAAGTAAATTCTTCTGGCAATTTTTGGAAGTCTTGACTAATGGGTAAATTTTGAGTAAAAGCATCATAAACCAACTTAACTAAATCTTGTTGTCCTGGTTTTAAGACTTGTTCATCAGTTAATAATACTTTCTGAAATGGATGAGCAATAACTACATATTGTGCTGCTAATAATTCTGGTAATGGGTAAGTATCACGGGTGTCAATATGTGGTTTACTTATTGCTCTTAAGTTAGACGAATTTTCAGGATTAATTATTCGGTTTGTGTTTCTAATAATATTGGCATTAAACTGATTTGAGGAAGCAGCTATATATACTAATTCTCGATTCGGTGCTAATTTACTTAGATAATTAGTTAAAGCCAAAACTTCATCGTAGTCAGAACGTATTAATGGGGAAAAGTTATTGGCAAATAATGGTCGTAGAAAGTTATTAAATTTGCCGACAGGTGTTAAACCAAAGATGATATTAATGATTAAATATATTCCGGTAATGCTGAGAATTATTAATTTAGTTTTGCCTTGAAAAGTATGAATGGTTATCCAGATAAATGAGGATATTCCTAAAACTATTATTGGGGTTAAATGTAGGGAGTAATGAATATTTCCATAGCGCAGCCAAATTAACCATTCAGCTACAGAAAATATTCCGAATAATAAGAGAAAAATAGTGGTGGATGGAATTAGAATTTTTTTCAGAACTCCTACAGAAAATCCGATGGCAACTAATAGTAAAGTTATTAATCCATAGAAACAGCTATAACGCCAGAATATGTCAGGTATTGATAAGCTCCAAGCTGCATAAAGAGTTCGATAATTTTCTGTTAAAGAACTTTGGATAAAACCCCAGGCAAATATTGATATAGTCAGGAAAGCTGTTAGGAAAATTAGACTAATTTTTATCGCACTTTCTAACAAATTATCCATTTTTAAAGGAAATTTAGGGAGATTCAAACTTTCCTTTTCAAACGAGGATTTAGATAGATTCAAAGTCCCCCTTTCTAAGGGGGATTTAGGGGGATTAAAATTAGTCAAAAAGTCGAGAATAACTTGACAACTAATCGCAGCCAAAAAAGCTATGGCGCTATAGGCAAAATGTCTTCTTAAAACTATAGATATTCCTAAACAAAATCCAATCATAGGAATTTGCCACCAAGCAGTTAATCTAATATTTTTTAAGTAAAACAAAATCGCCAATAAAATAGGTAAAGTCGCTCCCATATCCGGATATCCTCTTAAACTAGGACTCCAACTTATAGGTATTAGTAAAGCGATCGCTACTGTTGACCAAAATACCCATCGAGAATAAACAGGAATTAATTTTGTAGCTATGGCTCCTATTAATAAACTAAAGGGTAATAAATAGATCAGATTAAGACTGAGGATATAAACAATTCTGTGGTTGCCAAAAATATAAAGAAATGGAATTAATGGCAATGTGATTAGATAATTTTTCTGTTGAGATAAAGAACCTATAATATCATTAATTGCTCTTTCGGTAGATTCTCGAAATAAATTTGTTAAATTATTTGCAGCATTCTGATATCCTACAAAATCCCACCAATAAATTGTATGTTCGTTAGATACATATATTGATGTTATAGCAATAATAATAAAAACTACAGTCAGCAAAAGAATTATATTAGTCAAAAAGTTAGACTGTGAATTAAACTTAGTATTTAATGATTTTAAAAAAGAGTAAGTTTTCATGTTTTATATTAAATATGTTGGCAATAAAAGTGTTATCGGAAACCGGGTTTTAGGGAGGTAGACATTAGTTAATGGGGTCTTTCATACAAACCCAGTTTCTATATTTGATAGCTAATTTTATAGCTAATTAATTAGGGAAAATTATCTGATACTATAGTAATCCTAAATGGGTGCATATCACATTATTCCCTGTTCCCTAAAAAAGGAAAATTATCTGATACTATAGTAGTCCTAAATGGGTAAATCCCACATTTACTAAAATACTTTTTTCCTCCATAACTATTCCTTTCATATCTGTTCCCTGTTCCCAGTTAAGTGTTCCCTAAAAAAAGTAAATAAAAAATGGAACTTATACCTGTTTTCTGTTATCTATAGATATAGCAAATTTCATCAAATATTGGGCATAGCTATCACAGGCAAGATGCTTGTGCTACCTTATTGTTAAGCTGAAAAAAATCAGCCCCAAAAACACAAACTACTGCCAAAAAACTCTAATTGTAAATATTAATATGAAAGCATTAATTCTCTCTGGTGGAAAAGGAACAAGACTACGCCCTCTTACCTATACAGGAGCAAAACAATTAGTACCAGTTGCTAATAAGCCTATTTTGTGGTATGGAATTGAAGGTATTGTGGCAGCAGGTATTACGGACATCGCAATTATTATTAGTCCAGAAACCGGAAAAGAAGTACAAGAATTAACAGGAAATGGCGAACAATTTGGCGCTAAAATTACTTATATTCTCCAAGAGCAACCTGCTGGTTTAGCTCATGCTGTTAAAATTGCTCAACCATTTTTGGGAGATTCTCCTTTCATTATGTATCTGGGAGATAATATCATTGAAAGTCAGCTTGGGCAATTTTTAGATACTTTTAAACAGAAACAATTAGATGCTTTAATTTTATTGCGCAAAGTTCCTAATCCTAGAGCTTTTGGTGTAGCCAAAGTAGATGAACAAGGAAAGGTATTAGGATTAGTTGAAAAGCCGAAAGTTCCCCCATCAGATTTAGCACTTGTGGGTGTATATTTCTTTTCTCAAAAAATACATAATGCTATTGCTAATATTAAACCTTCTGCTAGGGGAGAATTAGAAATTACTGATGCTATTCAATATTTAATTGACCAACAAACTCTTGAAGAACCAGAAATTTCTGTGGAAGCACGCACTTTAGAAGGTTGGTGGTTAGATACTGGTAAAAAAGATGATTTACTGAGTGCGAATCAAATTATTTTAGATACTCGAATAACTACATCTGTAGATGGAGAAATAGATTCTAAAAGTCAAATTATTGGCAGGGTAAAAATTGGTAAAAATACAAAACTAATTAATTGTAGTGTTCGAGGTCCGGTAATAATAGGTGATGATTGTCACTTGGAAAATTGTTTTATCGGACCCTATAGTAGTATTGCCGATAATGTGACTTTAATAGATGTTGATATCGAACATAGTGTCATATTACAAGGAGCAAAAATTATTGAAATTCATCAACGTATTGTTGATAGTTTGCTCGGCCGTCGTGCGCAATTAATTAATGCTCCACAACGTCCTAAAGCCTTACGGTTTATGATTGGTGATGATAGTCAAATAGAATTAACATAATTAGGTTTAGTAGTGAATTGTTTCACATAAATAAAATAGTGCATGGGGTAGGGGCGGGTTGATCTGAATTACTTGTGAAAACCGTTAACTAACTTGTGAAACCCGCCCCTACGAATCCTGATTCCCTAATGCACAATTTTAGCTGTGTCAATTTACTACTAAACTGAATTTTAATTTGATAAAAATATGTCTTTTAGTCGTTACAAAAGTATTAGTTTAGTTCTCCAATAATTTCAGATTAACTATCAGGAAGCTGATTTTATTCTTGAGAAGAAGTTTAATGTTCCTGAGTATTTCAAAAATGATATACAAATAGTTATGCGAGAAGGAATAGTGGATAATTCAGAATTTGCTATTTGTGAAAATTTGATTTATCCTGTTTGAAAATAAGTCTGGAAGTCTTATTGTTATAAGTTGACTTTGTGGAGTCATCAATCTCTGATTTATAATGATAATTTATCTGGATTTCCTGAATATATATTAGCTAAACTTTCCCCTTAAGGAAAAGTTATTTTTGATAAACCTTATCTACTTTTAGTCGAGGCAAAACAAGATAAATTTGATGAAGCTTGGGGAAAATGTTTAGCCGAAATGGTAGCTGGTCAAAAGTTGAAGAATAATCCAAAATTAGTAGTTTTTGGTATTGTTTCTAATGCCAAAATCTGGCAGTTTGGTAATTTAACTGAAGATAGCTTTACTAAAAATATTACTTTTTACATTTTTCAAGATTTAGACCAGTTATTTGCTATAGTTAATTACGTTTTTCAACAATGTGAATTACAGTTAGATAATCTAGTCGTTGTTTGATTTTTTATTTCCTAAAAAATTAACTTTAAATCTATTAAAAAGTAGGGGCGGGTTGTTGCTAGAGTTTTTATGCTTACTTGAAAATTTATATAAACCCGCCCTCATGGACAAAATTAATTAAATATTTCAGCAGTAGGGGCGGGTTGTTGCTAGAGTTTTTATGCTTACTTGAAAATTTATATAAACCCGCCCTCATGCACAAAATTAATTAAATATTTCAGCAGTAGGGGCGGGTTGTTGCTAGAGTTTTTATGCTTACTTGAAAATTTATATAAACCCGCCCTCATGCACAAAATTAGATATAGCATTTTTCATATTTTAAATGACTATAAACTCCCAAGGAGAAACCAATATAAATACTATCTACTTTCTCACAGTTAACTACTATTCAACTGAGTTAATTAAAAAATTAATCTATTCCATCAAATTAACTTCCCACCTCTTTGAAAAAATTATCATTATTAATAATTCAACTGATGATAAGTCTATTTATCAACTTCAAGAAAATACCACAATTATTATTGAATCAGAAACTAATTTAGGATTTGGTAAAGCCTGCAATTTAGGATTAAATTGGATTGATAATCAAAATCCCCAAGCAATAGTTTGGTTAATTAATCCCGACGCTTATTTATTACCTGATTCTTTGGAAAAAACACATCATTTTTTAGCCGAAAATCCAGAATTTTCCATATTAGGAACAACCGTCTATGAACCCACAGGTAAAGTTTGGTTTGGAGGCGGAAAATTTATTCCGGAAAATGGCAAAATAATTGCTGACGAATTTCTCTCCAACACAGAAACATCAATCACAGATTGGGTGACAGGATGCAGTATGTTAATTAACTTCAAAAACTTTGAAAAATACCCTCAGTTTGATGATGATTATTTTTTATATTATGAAGATTTTGATTTCTGTAGACGCTATGCTAAACAAGGTCATAAAATTGCTATAACTCAGAAAATTTCCGTACTTCATCAACCATCTTCTGTTACTAATAAAAATCCCGAATTAAAATTTGAACATAGCATCTATAGTTACCTCTTAAGTTTAGCCAAACATGCTAATAAATCAGTTTTAATATATAGATTACTCAGAATTACTATAGCAGCCTTAATTATGTTACCAATAAATTATAAAATAGCTAGTATTAAACTCAAAGCCATTGGAAAATTTATTAGACATAATCATAGTAGAAAAAAGTGAAACTTGATAGAGGATTCCAGGTTTATAAATTATATCAAATCCAGTAATGTACAATTTAAGACCGTAGGGGTTTGGTCTCCAAACCCCCCGAAAAGAGGAGAGAGAGGAGAGGAAGAAAGAATCCTGTCTACAATCAAAAAAAATGTCTAATTCAATTATTAATAATTAAATTTTAGCAGTGTGGGCATCTTGCCCGCGTGGGTATATCTTACCTAGTCTAAACTTTCCTGTTCCCTGTTCCCTTCTTTTACCATCAAACTTTCCATACGCAAACTCTAACTAACTAAACTAATTAAAATACCGAAAACTTTTGATAAATTATTGATAGAATATTCTTCCAAATCTACAATTATAGATTCTTTTTCTAGCTCTAAAAATTGCCAAACTGTTCCAGTTGTCACAACGCCATAAATTTTATTAATATTGTTGCCTTTTCTTTGATTAAAAATTTGAGCAGCTAGCATTTCTGCAATACATTGAGAAAAACCAGATTTGAGATTATCATTTTTGGCTTCTACTAAGGTAATAACTGGCGCTTCAATCACAAGTTGTCTGACAGAACGACTAATAATAAAATCACAAAAACCATTTAAACCTTGGTCAGGATTAACATTAAATTCTATTCCTGAAAAAATACTAATTTGATTATTTAGTTGTTTCTTTATCTCTACTAAAATTGGAGCAACAATTAACTCTGAACGAGCTTTTTCTGAACCAATAGCAACTGCTAAAGGTATATAATCTTTTAAAAGTTCTTGGAGTATTTTACCAGGCAAAACTTCTGGTAAATTGTTAAATTTTCCCTGAACTTCAACTAAATTTAGATTAAAGTTTGTTATGAGTTCATCTAAGTTAAATTTACTATAAGGCATCTTTTTCAGTTATCAGTTGGGTAGAAACATTTGTAAGGGTTCAGCTATTAGGAATCCTAAATAGGTTGTAATATTTTATCTAAGGGGGTTTGATTTCTTTTCCCCAAGTGCTAAGGGGTTTGGAGACCAAACCCCTACAGTTTTTTCTCACATCTCATTCCTGATTGCTATACAAAGTTTTTCATCAACTAATTATCCGGATTCTATAGAGATGTTTATTAAAGTATAGTCTTAAAGGTGGGGTTGAAAGACAATAGCTGATAGCTATATTAATTATTATTCATCACTAATTTTTTCGCAATAGGCATTCTCCAACCTGTACCAAAAGCTCGATCGCTAATTTTTAAACCAGGGGGTGCTTGTCTACGTTTAAATTCTGCCCGCATGACTAATTTAACTACTTTATTTACTACTTCTGAATCATGTCCTGCTGCAATAATTTCTGCTAAAGATTCGCATTTTTCTATTAACCGAAATAAAATATCATCTAATATATTATAAGCGGGTAAAGAATCTTGGTCTTTTTGATCTTCTTTTAACTCCGCACTTGGAGCTTTTGTGAGAATATTTTCGGGAATAATATTTGGCTTTTTAGTAATTAGTAAATTTTCGGAACCAAAGAAATTTGGATTGGCATTAACTGCTTGTTCATTCAACCACCGACATAAAGAATAAACGCGAGTTTTTGGAACATCGGAAATTACTGCTAAACCACCGTTCATATCACCATAAAGAGTACAATAACCAACAGCCATTTCTGACTTATTGCCTGTGGATAAAACTAAATGACCAAACTTATTAGAAATTGCCATTAATAAATTTCCCCGAATCCGAGATTGAATATTTTCTTCTGCAACACCAAAATTTGTACCTGCAAATAAACTTGTCAAACTATTGTCATATTCTTTCATTAAATCCTCAATAGGTATCACCTGTTTAGCAATACCTAAATTGTCTGTTAATTCCAAAGCATCTTTCACCGAATGTTCGGAACTGTAGGGAGAAGGCATTAAAATAGCAAAAACATTTTCCTTTCCTAATGCAGCAGTGGCTATTGCAGCAACTAAAGCTGAATCTATTCCTCCACTTAAACCCAAAACAACTTTAGAAAAACCACACTTTTGCACATAATCTTTGACACCCAAAACTAAAGCAGACCAAATTTCTTCATCCTCAGTTTCTGGCAAATTTATAGTTTCAAAATTAGGAGCTATTAAATCTTTTTTTGCCGAATTAAATTCTACAACTGCTAAACTTGTCTCAAAAGATTTAGCGCGATAAATTACATTTCCAGTACGATTAAAAACTACACTACAACCATCAAAAATTAAATCATCATTACCACCAACTTGATTCACATAAATAATAGGTTGATGATAATTATTCGTGCTATGTTCCAACATTGATTCTCGTAATTTTTGTTTCCCAACTCCGTAGGGAGAAGCTGAGATATTAATCACAAAATCAACCTGTTGTTCTGCCAATTCTTGCATCGGGTTACAAGGATAATTTCGCTTTCCCCAAAATCCCTCATCATTCCATAAATCTTCGCAAATAGTAACGCCAATTTTAGCCGAAAATTCTGATATTTCTAATGTGAAAAAATCGCTAGTTTTTCCAGGTTCAAAATATCGGTATTCGTCAAAAACATCATAAGTAGGTAAAAGTCGTTTATGGAATATTTGTTTGACTTTTCCATTAGTTAATAAAGCTGCACTATTAAATAAAGATTTTTCTCCTGTTTCCGCAGCTTGAGAATTAAAAATTACAGTTCCCACTAAAACAGCTATTTCTAATGGTAAATCTTGAGCTAAATTCTCTAATTCTACAGCAGCAGCTTCAATCAAACTAGGATAAATTAATAAATCTCGTGGGGGATAACCTATCAATGATAACTCTGGAGTTATTATTAATTTGGCATCTAATTTTTGGGCTTTTTCCACTGCCTCCAAAATTAATTTAGCATTGCCAGAAATATCACCAATAATAGGATTAAGTTGAGCGATCGCTATTTTCATAATTTTCGATAATTTGTAGAATAAATAGTAAGCATTTAGCTGTCAGCTATCATGCTTTTGGTGTGCCATTAAGGCTTTGTTGAACCAGAATATATTTTACTACAAAAACCCACTGCAAACGGTAGACTCTGTGATCCGCCAATAAATGAATTTCTTGGCTCACAGCAAAAGTCATCTCAAGATGATTAAAGATAGGTGATTTGCTAATTAATGAGACTTCATATAAATTATCTATTAAATATTAGACTATATTAATTAATCACAATCCAAAAAGATAATATAAATAACCGAGTCATCTAAAGATGACTTCAACTATTAGCGAAGGATTTTAATCCTTGGCGAGCTATCGGGTACACTTTACTTTTTGTTAAGACGTGCCAATATGTTATAATTAAGTAGTCGTGCCAAATTAATTTTCTAGTTGAGAAAGGTGACAGGGAATAGGAATAAAAAAAGTGATAATTTCTAGATAAGATTGGAGGTTTCTAATAGTAATGTGTAGTTAATTTTGCATAAGCACTTACAGTCGGTTTCATCAAGTGTGTCATACCATCAAGTGTGTGATATTCTTATTGTAGGTAAAATGCATGTCCTACAAAAAAATTATCGTTATACCTTTTTTCTAGTGAGATAATTATGAATAAATTACCAGAAAAAATATCCTCGAATCTATACGATGGAGATTTTTTATTGTGGGTAGAAGCAACTGCCAATTTATTAAGAGCAGGAAAATTTACAGAAATAGATATTCCTAATTTAATTGCAGAAATAGAAAGTATAGGTAGAAGTGAAAAAAGGGAGCTAAAAAATCGTTTAATTATTTTGTTGATGCACTTGCTCAAATGGAAATATCAGCCATAAAAAAGAACTGAAAGCTGTAAAAATACCATTATTGAACAGCGAACTTCTCTAGAATTATTGCTGGAAGATAGCCCTAGTCTCAAAACATTTTTGCCAGAAGTATTTGATAAATCTTATCAAAGAAGTAGGCTAAAAGCAGCTAACGAAACAGGAATTAATGCTGATATTTTTCCAGAAGAGTCTCCCTTTACTTTTGCAGAAACTCTTGATTTTGAATATTTACCTGATTGAAAAATATGCTCTGACTAAACATAGTCAAATTAAGCACATTTTATGGAAAGTTTCTATTACGAGACTTACCTACGCAAGCCTAGAAACCCGGTTTCTTCGAGAAACCGGGTTTCTTTGCACTAAAAGATTAAGAGACTAATTCTCTACATTCCTGTCACATTTCATGTCGTACAGCAAAACGCCTACTTAGTGAGCGCAACCATTTCCATGATAATCATCAGTATCATAGAATCCATTCTTTGTACCAAAAAATAGACAACCAACACTAAATAAAACAGTTAATCCGATTAGAATTAATTTGATATCCATAATTGCAGATTTTCCTTAAATAATGAATTTTGCTCAAACAAATGAAATTATAGACAATACTTGGCTAAAACGACCATCCCCTGAAGTTGCTCCAGAATTAATAGGTTGTACTCTAGTCCGACGAATATCCGATAATCAAATTATCCGCAGCACCATAGTAGAAACCGAAGCTTATGCACCAGGAGACCCTGCTTGTCACGCTTATCGCCGACAAACTCCACGAAATTCTGTGATGTTTGGCCCTCCGGGAATGAGTTATGTTTTCCTCATTTATGGGATGTACCATTGTCTAAATATTGTGACAGATGTAGATGGGATACCTAGTGTTGTCTTAATTCGAGCTTTACAATTAAATTCTGTCCCAGATTGGTTATGGGAGAATATTCCAAAACAAAAATCAAAATCTAAAACTTCTCGTTTGGCTGCGGGGCCTGGTAAACTTTGTCGTCTTCTTAATATTGACCTCAGTTTGAATGGTTCGCCCTTACAAGTGGGGAAACCAATGTGGTTAGAAAAGCGATCGCCAAAATTTCAGGAAAATTTGCAAATAGTACAAACAACTCGTATTGGAATTTCAAAAGGAACGGAGTTACCTTGGCGATGGTATTTAGCTGACTGTGATGCTGTATCTAAGAGCTAGGGAACACTTAACTGGGAACAACAAATTATCAAAGAGTTTTTCGTATAGGGAAATGCTCCGCAAACAGATTTATAAATATCTTAACCTTTGCTTTGAGTTCTATATCAGTTGACTTTAGGCTTCTAACTTCAGCTATAGTTAATATTAGTAGCTATTAAATAAAAAGGATGATAATACTGAAACAATCTCCATTATTAAGCGAGACTTTCCAAGCCAAAATTCAGGATAAAATCTCAGACAAAAAGCAGGAAATAAAAGAATCTCTTGGAGGAGGTTTCTTTGGAGAAATTGGTGCGACTTTTGCTCAGTTTAAACAAATTCATAACCAATTTAAAGGTAATTTAGGGGAAAATTTTCTATCTTTTCTACTAATGTCATTTCCTGATAGTTGGGTAATGTTTAAAAATGCGTTGATTCCGATTAAATCAAAAAAAGTTACAGAAATTGACCTTTTAATTATTGGTAATGGTGGTGTTTTTTTAGTAGAAGTAAAAACTTGGAAAG
Source organism: Okeania sp. (assembly GCF_035285525.1). Taxonomy (GTDB): domain Bacteria; phylum Cyanobacteriota; class Cyanobacteriia; order Cyanobacteriales; family Microcoleaceae; genus Trichodesmium. The sequence continues at coordinate 11,615 of NZ_JAYKGW010000037.1, forward strand.
GTTCCTTTTCTGCTTATGAAGATAAATGGAAAAGACGGGAAGGAATGAAATGGATACCTGTAGAAAATAGCCCTACTTCTCAAAGTTTATATCACAGAAAAATGTTTGAGCAGTTTATTATGCCTCAAGTTTCTGGTTTCCCGGAAGATTTTATATTTGCTCCTGTAGTTTTTCCTGTAGCAAAATGGATTGGTACAACTAATTGTTCTGTTCCTGTATTGCAAGGTTTTCCAGAATTAGCACAAATGTTGCAAAAATCTCCAGAATGTTTAACAAATGAACAGGTTTCAATAATTAGTAAATTAGTTGAAAATTGTGAACTTTTAGACTCTCCAGAAAAGTCTTCTAAACCTTCTCCAAAACCAAAGCCTATTTTAAATTATGCTCAAGATTCTGGAAAATCTTATTCCCAACCAAAGCCTATTTTAAATTCTACTCAAGATTCTGGAAAATCTTATTCCCAACCAAAATCTATTTTAGATTCTACTCAAAATTCTCAAAAACATTCTCCAAAATCAAAACCTGTTTTAGATTCTACTCAAGATTCTCAAAAACATTCTCCAAAATCAAAACCTATTTTACGAAAGCGTACTCATTAATCTCATCAATAATTTTTTATAGTTATTGGTTGATTTTATTCATACTAATTCCCAACGATTAATGCTGTATTGAAGTAATGCTTAATTCATTAAATAATTAACATAGTCTGAGTCCATTTTTTACTAATTATTAACTATTGAACATTAAATATTATTATTTTTACCCGTAGGGACGTTGCATGCAACGTCCCTACTCTCCGACTAATACACTAAATAAAATGTAAAAAACTCAATAAATGGTATAATTCCTAAACTATTCGCAAGCCAAAATTTCCAACAATTAACCAAGCAAATTCTCTAAAGAAAAGAAATCTATTACATGAGGACAACTTGCCTTTTTTGTCTCTACATAATTCCGCCACAAATTAAATTCACTATCACTCAAATAATTTTTCCAATCTCCGACAATTCCTTTGCGAATATGTGCTTTAGAGGGAATATTTTTATCACCAATTTCTTGAGAAACCAAAACATTAGATAAACTTCCATCTTTCTCAATATGTCCCTGATTTGATTTTTCTTTCATCTTGGTAAAATTAGTTGTTTTAGATATTTCTTCAACATCATAATATTCAACTTCAATAAACTTAGCAAGTTTATGTATAGCTGAAATAGCATTATCTTTTTTCATGTCTTCATACTTTAAAAATAAAGCCTCAATTTTTCCTTCTTCAGAAGCTTTGAAAAATTCTTCGTGATAGTCAAACCAATCACCACTTTCAAACTTTCCTGTTAGTGCTACTTCCGAAAAGAAATGATGCCAAGAACCGTTATATTCAAAAACTTCTTTTCCCCTAACATGATGCCATGCAGAAACAAAGGTATCTAAAGGATGTCTTATACATTGAATTATTCTGGCTGGTTGTTTAATTAAACCTAAACTAGCATGGGATTTAAAAAATCGTGGGGATGGAGCTTTTTCAAACTTTAAAAATGTAGACTTCCAGTTTTCTGTACTTGCAGCCATATCTAACCAAGGAGAAAAACTTTCTGTACAAAAGCCAAGAGAAATACCTTTTTCACTAATTTTTTCTACTAAATGTTCCAGTATTGATATAGTCCAAGTTGTGCCAGACTTTGGATAAGTTGTTACATAAATATCACTATCTCTGGGTAAAAAATGATTAAATACATTTTCCATTCCACTCTTAGTAATAATAGTACAAGTGTAAAAATTTTCTATTGCATTTACATCAAATGAACGAGGTATACAGTTCATTTTTGGCAGAGGAATTTGAAATGAATTTGTATCAATTTCTGTTTCAGACATAGTTAATTAAAATGGATGAAGTTAGTAATATCATAATTGCAGATTTTCCTTGGAAATGATCAACAATATTTGTTTATAAGTCTCTATTTACAATAAAGAAAATTTTTCTGTATAAATTACAACTTTTTTAAAATTGTTGTTTGATAATCTTATTAAAAAAGTTTAGTAAAAATATTATAAATTATCATAAAATAATGCAACTATCAACCCAATAAAAAGGCAAATTTTTTCGTTTAAAAGGGATAAAAATAGAAAAATTTAACTATTGTAAACTAACAAAAAAACCATTGATAACTGAAATAAGATGGTGTAAACTAACAACTGATAACTGATAACTGATAACAGATATAGCAGTCTAAGGAAAGGGCACGGACATTTATAAATCCTGTTTGTGGAGCATTTCCGTAGGAAAAACCCTTTAATTTTCTACTGTTCCCAGTTAAGTGGTCCCTATTCCCTGTCCAAGTAGCGCTATAACTGATAACTGAAATTAACTGATAACTGAAATGACAGCAGCGAGATTAGGAATCGGTGGCCCTGTAGGTAGTGGCAAAACTGCTTTACTAGAATGTATAGTTCCCCTTTTAACCAAACAAGGTATTGAAGTAGCTGTAGTAACTAATGACTTGCTAACTACCGAAGATGCAGAACGACTGAAAAGTGGAGGGATTTTACCAAGCGATCGCATTATTGGAGTGGAGACAGGTAGTTGTCCTCATACAGCTATCAGAGAAGATCCAACGATGAATATTTTAGCAGTGCAAGATTTGGAACAACTATATCCTAATCTAGAACTGATTCTGATTGAAAGTGGGGGAGATAATCTTGCTTCTACCTTTAGTTATGATTTGGTAGATGCCTATATTTTTGTCATAGATGTGGGAGCAGGAGATGATATTCCTCGGAAAAAAGGACCTGGTTTTGTGCAAGCTGATTTAGTAGTAATTAATAAAATAGATTTAGCTCCTTATGTTAATGCTAATCTAGATTTAATTCGCCAACAAGCGCCAGTATATCGTCAAGGGAAACCCATTGCTTACACTAACTGTAAAACTGGAGTTGGATTAAATGAAGTAGTTAATTTTATTCTAGAAAGAATTTTATTTCGTGCTGTTTTCAAAGAGGGAACAGAGAACAGGGAACTGGGAACAGGGGAAGGTAATTGATGATTTATGGATAAGAATTGATTATATTTTTAATTTTGAGAGATATCTAATAGGCATTTCTCAAAGTCCAAAATAAACAAGACTTACCCAAACTTTTAGACAAAATGCTATCTTTAAAGGGCGAATACCATTCTAGATATGGTAGTTGTGCGTAAGTCCTGATAAAATTAACTTTTCTCCATAAATTACCAGCTATTTCTTTCTTTTTAAGAAATGGTATTAGAGAGAGATAATTATCAATTATCCATTATTAGTTATTCATTATTAAAGTTCCCTGTTCCCTTGAATTTAAAAAAGTGATAAGTAGAAATAATTTAGAGATCAAACTAGAGCGCAATAGTTATAATAAAACTGTAGTAACTCATCAATATACCAATCATCCTTTACGTTTATCTAATGTATTTCGTTTGGATGCTACCGATATGGGTACTGCTTACTTGTATCTTACCAGTACATCACCTGGGTTATTAGCTGGAGACAACTTGAATTTATCTCTAGATTTAGAAAAGGGAGCTAGTCTTTATTTTACCGATCAAGCTGCCATTAAAGTTCATGCTATGCCAATTACCGCTACCAAAGCAACAACTAACACAAAAATTAAAGTTAAAGCAGGAGCGAGATTAGAATTTGTAGCAGAACCTCTAATTTTGTTTGCAGATGCAGCATTAGAACAAACTACTCAGATTCAACTTGATTCTAATGCAGAACTTTTTTGGAGTGAGATTATGATTCCTGGTAGATTAGCTAGGGGAGAATGGTACAAATTTCGCTATTATTTTAGTCAGTTAAAGATGATTTCTATGACAGAAGAAATATGTTTTAAAGATGCTATTCACTTAGAAGGAAAAGATAATTTATTTAAGGATAGTGATATATTTGCTTCCATGCCTATATTAGCTAATTTAATTGTTATTCAACCAAATATTAATCGGGAGTTACTGAGTCAAAAACTGGAAAATATTGAGGCAGCTAATTGTTCAGAAATTCTTTTAGGTAGTTCTGTATTACCTAACAATAAAGGTTTATTAATTCGTGTTTTAGCTAGTAAAACTATACAAATAAAACAGTATATTAAATATGCTTTAAATTGTGTTCGTAATTTAACTAATCGCTCCAGTTTACCCTATATTCCTAAATAAATTATAGTAATTATCATAAGATTAATCCCCCTAAATCCCCCTTTGAAAGGGGGACTTTGAAGGTTTTCCCGCTGACAAAAGGTGACTTTTTCTTAACTCCCCCCTTACAAAGGGGGGCTGGGGGGGATACCAATAAGTAACAGCTTTTCCAAGAAAATTTATAACAAAATTTTTGACTTTTATTTTTGACAGAGGTGTTTTAAATGGTCGAACAAATTAGAGAAATAGCAGAAACTTATATTGGTAATATAACCAAAGATACAAATCTAGAACAAAGGGTAAAATCAGCCCGCAGTTTAAACAATTATTTAGAAATATATCTGAGTCAAACTGATAGTTGTAAAGGCAGAATCCAAGCTCAATCAACTTCTGGAATTATTGTTGGGATTATTAAAAATAGAGATTGGTCTTTATCTGAAGGAGATGTATTTATTACCAAATCTAATAAACTATTATTAATTCATTTACAAGAGCAAAAATTGATGGTATTAAGTTTTACTGAACCAGTAGAAAATTACGCCATAGAATTACTTCATCTAGGTCACGTTTTGGGAAATCATCACTGGCCGATTATTGTAAATAAAAATAAAATTTATATTCAATTAGTGGCAGATGCAGAGATAATTGAAGACACTATTAACAAGTTTAAAATTCCTGGTTTAAAAATAGATTATGAATTTCGTTCTGCTCAAGAACATTTTCATTTTTCACAGCATAATCATCATGGCTAAATAGAAAAATGTAGGTTAAAAAATCTAACCCCCCAACCCCCTTCTATCCCCCCTAACCCCCCTTTGAAAGGAGGGAAGAAGGAAGGGGGAGAAAGACTCCCCTCTCCTTGCAGGAGAGGGGCTGGGGGAGAGGTCTTGAAGTTAGCTCCTTCCTAACCGACAATTTTAGTCTTGACAGGGTACTACGCTTATTTCAATGTATTAATTATTTCTTCTTACTGGACTGTTTCATCTAAAGCTGTGCAGAGCGATTTTCTCCCTTGTCTCCCTTGTCTTCCTTGTCTTCCTTGTCTCCTTTGTCTCCCTTGTCTAGAGACAATCAAAAAGTAATGCACCATTTAAGATGAAACAATCCACTACTCCCTAATCCCTACTCCCTACTCCCTAAAATGACTGAAATATCCCAACAACTTGCCTTAATGCAGTTATCTGATTCTTTTTTTCCGAGTGGTTCTTTTACCTTTTCTCACGGATTAGAAACTTTAGTTCAAAAAGGAAAAATTAATTCCCAAGCAGAAATTTTGTATTTCTTAAAAATATTATTACGCAATAAAGTTGGAGTGAGTGATGTGGTAGCATTAATTCATAGTTATCGCGGTATTAAAAACGGAAATTTAGAGGCAGTAAAAACAGCAGATAAACAACTATTTATTCAAACAGCGATCGCTAAAAATAGAGAAACTCAACGTCAAAGTGGACGTGCTTTATTAATGGTAGCTAATTCTACTTGGCAAGACGAACGATTAAAAATTCTCAATCAAGATGCTATTGAGGGAAAAATACACTGTTTACATCCAGTTATTTTTGGTACTATTAGTTCAGTAGCAGGTTTAAAAGAACAAGATGCAGTCTTAGCTTTTTTGCATGGTTTAGTAACAAATATATTGGGAGCAGCTATTCGTTTAGGAATTTTAGGACATATACAAACACAACAAATTTTACTGCAATTAGTACCAGATATTGAAGCAGTTTGTTCGACAGCTCCATCAATGAATTTAGAGGAAATGTGGTCTTGTACTCCTTTGATTGATATTGCTCAAATGCAACATTCTAAATTACCTCAAAGATTATTTGCTAATTAATAATGAATAATGAATAATGAATAATTATATAGAATCCTGTTCAACAGTTGTCATTGCGAGCGGTAGCGAAGCAATCTCAAGGGTTTTGCGAGATTACTTCCTTCTACTCCGTTCCAGTCGCAATGACTTGAAAATAGTAATTTTTCGGACTTTATATTACCTCTTTTTATAAAGTAGAGAATTAGCCAAAAGAAACTTTTTATAACCAGTAAAAAATAAATGATTAATCATTCACTCAAAGATTTTCAGCATAATCATAAGTATTTTGTGGAGCAAATTAAAGAAACACAAAAACCTCTTTTTTTAACAATTAATGGTAAAACAGAGATAGTTATTCAAGATGCAGTTGCCTATCAAAAATTATTGGCAAGATTAGATTATGCTGAATCAATAATTGCAATCTGCCAAGGAATAAAATAATTTAAACATAGTGAAGGAAAACCTGCCCGTTTTGTATTAGCAGAGTTGAGGAAAAAACATGATATTTCAGATTGAAATTCCCCTAGGGTTTGGTCTCCAAACCCCTACAGTTTTTTTGACAAATAATTTACAATTTTCATCTAATTAGTTGATACTTTCAAGTTTGTTTTTTAAATATTGTTTCCAAATAGGATTCAGAGCAAATACTGTCGAATTATTCTTTAACTTCCCATCTAATAATAACCGCTTTTTCAGAGATTGAATTAAGTTGATAGATTCCTGAATAGATAGTTCTGATTTTTTAATTATTTCTCCTATGGAAATAGATTCGTCTTGGTTAGCTATTTGCTCCATAATTCTAATTTCTACAGGAGATAAATTTTGCAATTGTTGTTCTAATTCTCCTTGCAATGTCTCTGGTAAAATTAGGGTTTCATATTCCAGAAATTCTGCTACTTGACCGCTAAATAATTCTTGAATTGTTGTTGCTACCATATCTAACCATCGGGGATTTCCTTGATAATTATTAATCAATTTTTCCCAACATTCTCGATCTGCTAATTTGTGTTTTTCACATATTTCTTGAGCAGCATTTCCTAAACTTCCTAAAATAAAAGTTCGCACTGGATAATTTTCGGTTTCTAATTTGATAATTTCTGGAATTTTTTCTCTACTTATTAATAGCAAACAATTCTGATGAGAGACTGTGGCAAATAGTTGGAAAAAATCTTGATAATCTTCATAACCAGATTTATATTTACCTGCTATTTTTCCAGGAGAAAATAATTTTTGTATGTCATCAAATATGATGCAGCAACGATATTTTTCTAGGTACTTTTGGAGTTGTGATAATAGGGTTTCAATATTGTCTGAAGTTTCTGTTTCTGGTGCGAAAACTTTTAGGAGATTAGTCAGAGTTGTGGTGAGAGTGGGAGAAAAGCGAAGGGTGCGATAAATGATGTAATTAAACGTAGGGATTTGGTCTCCAAACCCATTCATACCATCCATCAAATTCGTAGGGGTTTGGTCTCTAAACTCATCTTGGTTTCCAAACCCATTTATTTCCTGAATTAATTTTAGAGCAAGGGTGGTTTTGCCCATACCACTTATTCCTAAAATAGAGATGACACGGAGGCGAGCGATCGCTATCCATTTTCATAAGATTGAAAGTTCTTCTTTGCGACCATAAAAGTTGATAATTTCTGGTGCTTTGTCGAGGTCGATAATATTTTGAGTTGGTGTTGTTTGAGTTTTGGTTTTTGTTGGGGAAGCGCGAGGATTTGACGGACAAATATTAATGTTATTTGTTACGTTATTTTCACCGATAGCAGCAGGTGCAAAATTGTAAATTTTTGCATTTTCTAATATTGTTCTGAAGTTTGTTTTGGTAATATTTTCATCAAGTATTTCGGATAAAGTTTTCCATAATTTAGAACCGATATATCTGACATGAGTTTCGCTTGCATAAGTTTCCTCAGCAATTTTTTTGTAGGTTTGGTTTTCTAAAGTACGTTGCAATATTGTTTTTTGTAAGTGATCTAAATCTTCTCCAGTATGCTCAGAAATTAACTCTTCAGCTAACCTTAAGATTTCTTGAATATTCATAGATTGGGAAATGTTAGGTGGTAGGGAAAATTATAACAAACAAATCGTACATTTCCTACAAATAGTACATACAAAATGAGGGGAAATTACCAACAATTCCTACTTGTAAAGCCAGATATTGATGAGACAATATCAAACTATAGTAGACTGACACATCTAATTTTGTGCATTAGGCAATTAGGCTCTGTAGGGGCGGGTTTCACAGTTAAGTTAACGAGTCTTTACATTAAGCTAGATAAACCCGCCCCCAATGATATAAGTAGTCGCCCTCCTGGGGGCGGGTTTATGTAAATCTTAGATTAAGCATGAAAATTTCTGCTCAAACCCGCCCCTACCCCATGCACCATTTTAGGCGCGTCAGTCCAATAGCTTGGGTTAAGTTTATCTTGCAACCCAACCTACTTTATTCATTAAAACAGGGTAGTCATGGTTACATTAAATTCTAAAAATTTATCGAAGTTTACTTTCAATGGAGGAGCAGGTAAAATAAATCAGACTTTAGTATTTAATACTAATGGTCAACAAGTTGGTAGCGCCTTTTACTTTAAACCAATTAAACTTGATAAAGATACTTCTTTTGAAACCAGCTTTTCATATATATCAGGAATAGATGTTGGCTTAACATTCCTGCTACATAACGATCCCAGAAAAGACAACACTTTATCAACTGACTCTTTTGATAGTGGGGAAGGAATTACATCAAGCATAGGTATAGAATTAGATGGTTTCGTCGATAATGAAGTCAATTTTAACATAAATGGTAATTTTACGCCTGCAGTTTCAATTCCCGCAAACGTACAGTTAAGTAATGCAGATGGAAGTATTAATGTTTGGATTGAATATAACGGTAAAAATGATCGACTAAAAGTTTTTACAGCTAGCACGACTACTAAGCCTAGAACCCCTATTTTATCCACAAAAGTAGATATCGTAGATACTATAGGAAATAAAGCTTACGTTGGCTTTGGTGGTTGGAGTTTTTGGGATAATAATTTAGGTGTTAACGGTTGGAATTTTTCCACTTCTGACACCAGTTCAGGAACTGGCAAAAACATCAACGGTAACAACAAAAATAACCGACTCGAAGGAACTAATAAAAACGAAACCATCGACGGCAAAAACGGTAACGACATTCTCATCGGTGCTGCCGGAAACGATACTTTAGTCGGCGGTGGCGGTGCAGACGATTTTGTTTTAGGCAGTGGCAAAGCTTACAAAAAAAATGACTTAGGTATTGATACTATCACAGACTTTCAACCCAACGTTGACGATATTATTCTCGATACAGATACCTTTGTCACCCTGAAAAGTGATTTAGGAGAAGGATTTAGTATTCAGCGAGAATTTGCATCAGTTAAAAACAAAAAAGCCGTTGCTGGTTCAATCGCGGATATAGTTTACGATCGCTCTACTGGAGATTTATATTACAACGCCAATGGTGCTTTATCTGGTTTTGGCGGTGGCGGAAAAATCGCTACATTAGAAGGTGCGCCCAAAATTAGTGCGTCTGATTTTATCTTAGAATAATCGGTCTCTTTTTTTTCTTGTGGGACAGGCATCCTGCCTGTCCGAAAATAGCCACTCGGAAAATAGCAGGAATCGGCAGGAACGGGCAGGATGCCCATTCCACAAATAGCTTCTCCGAAAATAGCAGGAATGGATAGGAACGGGCAGGATGCCCATTCCACAAATAGTCTCTCCGAAAATAGCAGGAACGGACAGGAACAGGCAGGATGCCCATTCCACAAATAGCCTCTCCGAAAATAGCAGGAACGGACAGAAACGGGCAGGATGCCCATTCCACAAATAGTCTCTCGGAAAATAGCAGGAACGGACAGGAACAGGCAGGATGCCCATTCCACAAATAGTCTCTCGAAAAATAGCAGGAATCGCCAGGAACGGGCAAGATGCCCATTCCACAAATTTTTCTTTTTATTCAATCCTCTCCCTAAAACGAAGAGGTAATTATCAATTATCCATTATCCATTATCAATTATCCATTATCCATTATTGAAAGGTTATCCAACCAACTCAATAAATCTGCTAAACTATTAAAATCAAAAATTGCCTTAACTAAACTTTCTAAATTTTCACCCTTTAAATTAGAAAGGCGATCGCTAATATCTCGATCCACCTCTCCAAAACGTTGATTAACTAACAACATTACGAGTTCCGTTTTACCTTCTGCTCTACCTTCTTCTTTCGCATAATTTATTTTTCCTCTCTCATCCTGGAACATCATTGCTCGTCTATCATATTCTTCTAATTCTTCCTTACTAAAATTAGCTTGATTCGCAATATTTAGAGCGCGTTCAATTTCTGGCACTTCCCCTAAAGGTTCGGGAATTATATTCAAACTAGCAGTTTCTTTTAAAAAGAAAATCCACTTATCAATTAAACTTTCTAATTGCTCTAATTTTTTCTGAAATTTTGGCAATTCCACAAATATTAATTTTAAATCATTATTTATATAGGCAACATTTTCTACCTCCTCTTTAAACACAAATTTATTGATAGCTTTTGGAAGTTTATCAACATCAAACATCTTAAAATCAGTAATTGTCACAGCTATTACTGGATTTAGTAGAAAATAAAGTTCGCCTTTTTCTAATTGATTAGCATAAGTTTTACACAAATTATAAGATACTCTTTTATCAAAAGCTTGCATCGGAGAAACTTGCATTTCAATAATCACTATTGAATTGTCAGATAATGTAGCTCGAATATCTAAATAAGTATCTTTTAAAGATTCTATTTGACTAGGATTATAGGGATTATTAATTGTCAAAGATTGGATGATTTTTTTACCATCATAAATAATAGCATTCAGAAAACTGATAAGTATTTGTTGAGATTGATTAGAACCAAATATTTTTTTAAAGGCATAATCAACTTTAGGACTGATAAATTTCATAATAACTAATGGAATTCCAGTTAAGTAGGCTTTACCTAACTTATACTATATTTTCAACCAATCTATCCAAACTAATTCCTACTCAAAAGTAATGAATTAATAGCTAGTAATGAATTAATATAGCATTTCCCTTTCCTTGTAAGGTACATTGATAATCCCCCTAAATCCCCCTTTGAAAGGGGGACTTTTTGTTGACTTCCCCCCTTTCAAAGGGCAGGGCTAATTCTTTGTCGCCAGAGAATATTTACAACCCTATATTTTTCGAGTCTTGTACTCTCCACCCTCCTCATCCTCCCCATCCTCCCCACCCCGGCTTTCATTCCGACGCTCCTTTAGGAGAGCGCGGGATTTCCTGCCGGGGGAGTTAACTATAGCAACTGCTAAGGTGGTTAAGATATGGAATGATGATGAATCTTAGACTAGGAAACACTTTTTCAACTGTTTCCTGTTCCTTGTTCCCTGCTATAACAATTACAGCAGATTCCGAAGTTATGAGGTACAAATATTAATTATAAAGCTGGGCAAGTGCGGGCATCTTGCCCGCGACAGGTGTACCTCACGGGCAATGGAAAGCGCTGTAATTACGCAGCTTGACAATACTCTTCATAAACACCATCAAGCAACAAATTCAAAGCATCTGCCGCTTTTGCTGCAGCAGTTAAAGCTTCCTGTTTTTCTCCATCAGTTTCACATAGTTTTACCAATGCTTCTTTAGTCACTTTGCTGTGAATTTCATCAGCTTTTTCATGTACTTTAAAAAATGCTAAAGCTGCTTCAGAATTAATACCATAAAATTCTTTCAAACCAGCAATTTTAGTAGTAGCAACTGCCGGAATTTGTGACTCATAAGCATAAAGAGCAGCTAAACCTTCAGCAGGATTTTCACTGCGAGCTAATTCTTTTAAAATACTTACAGATTCCTTAGTTTTTGCTAAATGTTCCCGAGTTTTAACATCCTCTCTTTTTACACCCAAACCTTCAGCAAAACGTAACCATAATTCCGGGTGATTTGCAGCTCCCATTTCTTCTTCAATTAAATTTTCTAAGAGCATTTTCCGAGTTTCTAAATCATCACAAGCTGCATGAGTAGCACTCACATAAGTAGGGAAATAATGAACTTGTAAATAATATTCTTGAGCGTATTCTTGCAACATTTCTAAAGATAATTTTCCTTCATTCCACATTTGATAAAATGTATGCTTTAGTAAATGTTGTTTTTCAATAATTTCATCCAAGAGAGAAATGAATTGTTCTCCAGTCATTTGTTTTTCTTCAAGCAACATAACTTTTTCACTCAATTATTAGTTTAGTTTATAAATAATATCACAATTGTCTATCTTGTCAAGAAGATAAAATATTTTCTTTATATAGCAGCGCTAGGCGTAGGTTGGGTTGAGGAACGAAACCCAACATTAGTAAGTTTTTGTTGAGTTTCACTCTGTATTAGCAAGGTTTTGTTGGGTTTCACTCTGTTTAACCCAACCTACATTTAAAAATTCACTCATAGCTAAATGCTGACTTTGAAAATCACTCTCAAGAATTATTAATTATTAATTATTAATTATTAATTATTAACTATTAATTATTTAACTACCTAATTTTTGTTTCAGTCTCAATTCCTGACTCAATAATAAAACACCTAAAGTAACAATAATAATACCTAAAATTTGTAAACCATGAAGAGTTTCTTGAATAGCTAACCAAGCTAAAATTGCAGTTATACAAGGATTAGTTGCCCCAATAGTTGCAGCGCTAGTCGCACCTATCAATTTAATTCCATAATTAAACATTAAATGACCGCTCAAAGTGAAGATTGCTGATAGAAAACCACCTATCCACATGGAAGTCCAATTAAGTTCTATATTTTCCCCTTGCCAAATTAATAAACTTATGGTAGATAAACCTAAAGTAAAGTAGTCGCAAAACTAATCCAAGTAAAGGGAACCGGATGTATTGTTTCAAAACTTTTTTGGGCATTAACAGTATAGAGAGCGTAAGCAAGTCCTGAACCAATACCAAAAATTACCCCGATTCCGTTATAACTATCCGATGTATTTTGAGTATAAGGAATAGTCAGAAAAGTACCAACTAAGACAACAACCATTATCATCCACCGAAACTTTGTAGGGGGAATACCTAAAAATAACCAAGAAAATAGGGAAGTAAATATGGGGTAAGTAAAAAACAGAGTTAAAGCTATTCCAGTTTTAATTAAACCAATAGATACATAAAGTAGTGCCAAGTATAAAAACATCAGCACTCCACCAAGAAGCGATCGCCCCAATATAGGACGTGCTTCATTATTTCCTAATCCTCTAATGTCTTGCCAGCTCTGTGGGTAAAGTTTTGTTACGAAGGAAGCCATCAATGGAACTGCCAATACCGTTCGCATAAACATTAGTAAGAAAGAATTTTCCAAATTCGGTATGACAAATCCACCTGTGGAAAAAATCCCTAAAATTATTTGTTCATTGAAGAGAACCCTGACAATAATATTTTGGAAACAGAAACAGAAAGATGCCAGTAAAACAATAATAAAACCAAACATAATTTAAGTAGCACAAGCATCTTGCTTGTAAAAATACAGTATAGCCATAAAGAATCATGCGTGAGAAAAAACTGTAGGGGTTTGGTCTCCAAATCTCTGATTTGCTTGGGTTTGGAGACCAAACCCCTACGAGCCAATCTTATACTAATAGGACTTACCCACGAACGCTATTGGTAGGGTGCGTTTTGCGTTCCGCAAAGCTCCGCTTTATATGTCGGCTCAAGCGCCGAAACGCTGCGCGACATGAAAAGCGCACAACGCACAACGCACCAATACTCTATATATA
>NZ_JAYKGW010000038.1:0-15193 GCF_035285525.1 Okeania sp.
TTTCTGATTATGGAGAGTTGGAAAATATCGAGAATATTGACTTTGGGCTATTAGTATATAGGAGCGCACCTTTCCCATTATGTTTATAGTATCATGTCAAGTTTTTTTGTCAAGCATTTTTCTCAAACAAAATGGGATAATTTTCTTTGACTCTTAATTTTCTAAGTATCAGAAAAGAAAATACGGTATAAGGAAAAAGGAGAGTGCTATTTTTTAACCAATAATTATAGTAGCTAAAATCAAGTCAAAAGGAAGAGATAGATGAGGAAAACTTTATGTTGAAACAAATAACTTTGGAAAACTGGAAAAGTTTCCGTCATGCAAAATTATATATTGACCCTTTAACAGTTTTAATTGGTACAAATGCCAGTGGAAAATCTAATGTTGTAGATGCCTTAGATTTTTTGAATAGTATTATGCAAGGTGCTTCAGTAGAAACATTGTTAATAAGTATTAGAGGAGGAATTGAGTGGGCAGCTAGAAAACATGAAACAAAATTTAGTTTTCAAGTATTAGTAGATGGAGAAAATGAAACAGAAGATTATCTTGATAAAATCACTGTATAAATCACTCCTCTTGTGCAAGTATTAGATGAATCTTTAACTTTAATTGATAGTAATAATTTCTCAGATAGTAATTTATCTAAGCAACTTTATTTTATCTCCACAACTATTGGATAAAAGGCTGAAATAATCTTCAATAGTTCTAAACAAGGGAAAGAATTTATGGAAAAATTTTATCCTGCTCCTAATCCTTGGTTAGGTCGTTTTACAACACAAATTCCTTTCTATAATTTTGAGAATATTAATCAAATGATATCTGCCCAAAGTATAGTTCCAAATATTCTCAAAAATATTTTTATTTTAAATCCAATACCTGCGCAAATGCGGAATTATTCACCCTGATCAAAAAAGTTAGAAAGAAACGGTTCTAATATTGCCGGAGTTTTAGCAGAATTACCAGAACAACAAAAGGCTAAAATAGAAGAAAACTTATTGAAATATTTGGCAAAATTACCAGAAGGAGATATGCGAAAAGTATGGTCTGAACCTGTGGGAAGATTAGGCAGAGATGCTATGCTTTATTGTGAAGAAATCTGGCATCCTAACCAAGAAGCAATGATAGTTGATGCTAGTGGAATGTCAGATGGAACTTTGCGATTTTTAGCAATTTTAACTGCCATGTTAACTCAACCAGAAAAAAGTTTAATTGTGATAGAAGAAGTAGATAATGGTCTGCATCCTTCCCGCGCTGGATTACTATTACAAATGTTAAGATAAATTGGGCAAGAGCGTCAAATAGATGTCTTAGTTACAACCCATAATCCTGCTTTATTAGATGAACTAACTCCAGATTTATTCCTTTTGTAATGGTGACTTATCGAGATAAACAAACTGGAGAAAGTCAGTTAATTCCGTTAGAAGATATTGAAGATTTACCGAAGTTAATGGCATCAGGAACTTTAGGAAAAATTGCTAGTAAAGGTTGGATTGAAAAAAGTCTCAAAGTAGATTAGATAGTATGATAAAAGTGTTGATTATTGATACTTCTATTTTATGTGTTTATTTAGAAGTGCCTGGGAAAGAAACCTGTGGTTCTGAAGATAATAAGTGGAATAAATTTAGAGTAGATGAAAAATTGAAAAAAGAGGCAAAAGAAAAAACTACATTTGTTTTACCTTTAGCAACAATTATTGAAACAGGTAATCATATTGCTCAAGCAACTAAAAAGCGTTATGAAATATCTAAAAAATTAGCAAATCTGATGATATTAACTGCGGATCATCAAACTCCTTGGGCAGTATTTACAGAACTTTCTATTTTATGGAATACAGAAAATTTAAAGCAGTTAGCTGATGAATTTCCTGATTTTGCTAGTCGAAGATTTGCATTGGGAGATGCTACTATTAAAAAGATTGCTGATTATTATAATAAGCAAAGAAATCAGGTAGAAATTTTGACAGTAGATGAAATTTGAAAATCATATCAACCTACAGAGCCTTCCCTAACTCCTAGACGTAGAAAATCTCAAAATTAAAACAGTAATATTTTAGATTTTTCGTAAATTAAATTTAGTTCATTTTATATACTCATCCTAAGTGATTTGTGAGAAAAACTGTAGGAGTTTGGTCTCCAAACCCAAAATAAAATGGAATTTGGAAACCCAACCCCGTTAGATAAAATATTACAAACTATTTAAGATTAAAATAGCTATAAATATGATAAAATTTTTACTGCAATAACTATCAATGAAAAACCATGCAATTAACACCCCAAGAAAAAGATAAATTATTAATTTTTACTGCTGCTTTATTAGCAGAACGCCGGAAACAAAAAGGTTTAAAATTGAATTATCCAGAAGCAGTTGCATATATTTCAGCAGCAATTTTAGAAGGCGCAAGAGAAGGTAAAACTGTTGCCGAATTAATGAGTTTTGGTACAACTTTATTAGGGCGAGATGATGTTATGGAAGGTATCCCAGAAATGGTGCAAGAAGTTCAGGTAGAAGCTACTTTTCCTGATGGTACAAAATTAGTCACTGTACATAATCCTATTCGTTAAAAATTATAAATTAGGGAGTGGGGAGTAAGGAGTAGGGAGTAGGAAAATTATCAAACAAAAAATTAATCACTATTGCTCATTTTTGCAGTTATAAGAAACCTAAGCATTCAGCTTTTAACTATTAGCAGTCAGCAAATCCTACCTAAACTTTAAAACGGCTTTATAATGATGAATATAAGCTTTAAAGTCGGCTTTGAGTGTAAGATTCAATTTACTTCAACAAAGCCAAGCTTTTATCTTAAAACTAGAATAAATAGCTGACCGCTAAATGCTGACTGCTGAATACTTACTAAGAAACTGGGTTTATGGGAAATAGATATTGATATAGTGAGGTATTGAAAATAAACCCGGTTTCTAAGCTTGAAAAACTTAGTCAGAGATTACTTTTAAGTTTTCAGTTGTGCATAGTGCTATACTTCTCAATTATTCAATTGTAAAAATACTCAAAAGGTGACAATTATGATTCCAGGTGAAATGATTATTTCCGAGGGAGAAATTGAATTAAATTTAGGTCGTTCCAATGTGAAATTAATAATAGCAAATACAGGCGATCGCCCGATTCAAATTGGTTCCCATTTCCACTTTTATGAAGTTAATTATGCTTTGAGTTTTGACCGGGAATTGGCAAAAGGTATGCGTCTAGATATTCCTGCTGGTACTGCTATAAGATTTGAACCAGGAGATGAACGAGAAGTAATTTTAATACCTTTTGTTGGCACCCGTGAAGTATATGGTTTTAATGCCATAATTAATGGTAAATTAAATTCTGATTAGATATTTTTTAACATTAAATAATTACATCAAAATTCCCTGGAAAATATCTTAGCTGAACCAGGGAATATAACAGTAACTGTTACACAGTATAATTGCATATATTGTGAGGGAATAACCTATACAAAAAATAGTGAAGTTGTTTTAGTTGGGGGAATAAATTTTATTTATGGTACAAGAAACTATTTTCCAATATATTGATAGCTCAATCAAAGCAGTAAATTGGTTAGAAACTCAAATCAATAATGATGGTAGTTATTCTCTAGAAACTCAGGACTTAGCTTGTTATTATAAATCTCCTTATCTGTTTTATATATCTGGAAAAGTAGAGCTAGCTAACAGAATATTGAATTATATAAAGAACCAGTTTTTAAGAGGAAATGGCGATCTAACAACTCGGACAAATTATAAAAGTGAAAATGCTGCTTTTACAGAATATTGGGCTTATATTAATGGTTGGATTGCTATCGCTGCTCAGAAAATGGGGCGCTTTGATGTTTCTTATCCTGTTTATCAATATTTAACATCATTTTATCATCCAAAAATAGGAGGTTTTACAACTAACAAACCTTGGGAAAAGGGTGAAAATGTTGTGGATGTTTTGACTACTGCTCATTTAGGATTAACTTGTTTATATTTTAGGGATTTGAAAACAGCAAAAAACGCTGGAAAGTTGTTAGATAGATTTATGAATATTCAGCCAGATATTAAATCAGGATTTTATCTACGGATGAATGATGATGAAAAGTTAATAATTGATTTTTCCGAAGATGTATCTTTATTTTTTCAAGTTAGTGCAATTAAACCAAATCAAGCCTATTTTATGATTGGATATCCTCTAGCTTTTTTGGCTAATCTTTATAAAATTACTGGGGATAAATTTTATCTAAATACTGCTAAAAAATATCTAGATTTTGCTTTTAGTTGCCATGAAAATATCCGCTCATTTTATTTTAGTCATAAAGTTGCTTGGGGTGCGGCTATAATTGCTAATCTAACTGGGGAAATAAAAGCAACTGAATTATCAAAAAGTATCGTCGATTATTTCTTAAGTATTCAGACAGAAACAGGAGTTTGGTTAACCGAACAACCAACTTATTCGTATTTTGATCAAACCGCAGAAATTGCTATTTGGTTGAGAGAAATATCTACAGAAATTAGTAATATTTGTTGATCAAAAAAATGATGCTCTTGGCTAAATATAAATATCTAAATACTAATATAGCGCTGCGCGCAGGGAACAGGGAATAGGGAACAGGGAACAGGGAGAATGAATGGCCGATAATATAAGGCTTTTAGCTATTGGACAGCTCCTACAATTTGTAAAGATTAAGTGCACACATTGCTATATCTGCACATTATAAATTTTTCTATAATGATATACTAGATAATTTAAGAAATTTAGTCCGTCCTAGGAATTTATAGCGCTTTCCGCTGCCCGTGAGATACACTTATCGCAGGTAAGATGCCCGCACTACAAGATTTTCACCAGTTACTCTGTACCTCATTAGTCCGAAATCTGCTGTAACTTCTGACTTCTGACTTTATTTGTCCCCTAATTCAATGTTGCCAATGTCCTACTCTGTCCAAACACTCCCAAAACCCATCCTCGCTGAACCTGGGTCATCCTATAAAAATCTTGCCCCAGAGTCCCAAGAGTGGGCAGAAGTCTTGGTTGATGTCCCTTTTCAAACTTCAACCGATGATACAGAAGAGGAAGAAAAATTATTCACCTATAAAATACCTCCTGATATGCAGATTCAACCCGGAGATATTTTAGTAGTACCATTCGGCAAACAACAAGTGGGAGCGATCGCTATCCGCAAAACTTCCCAGCTTCCAGAAGGTTTAAGTAGCGATCGCGTCAAAAATATATCGGATATTATTACCAGAGGTTTTTTCCCGGCAACTTATTGGCAACTCTTGGAAAAAGTCGCCGTTTATTATCAAACACCACTTATTAAAGTTATTCGCACTGCTCTACCACCAGGTTTACTCAAACGTAGTCAACGACGTATTCGCATCATCGAAACAGCAATACCCACAGGTGGAGAAATTTTCCTCAATACTAAGGCTCAAAAAATTCTAGAAATTCTGCAAAACTCCAAAACCAAAGACTACACCTGGCAATACATTCAACGTCAAGTCAAAGGTGCTGACAGAGGATTAAAAGATTTGCTCCAACGAGGTTGGGTAGAAAGTTATCTCGAACCTCCTTCCCCACCAAAACCAAAACTCAGACAAGCAGTGACTTTAGTTGCTCAAACTCCACCCAAAGATTTGACTCCGCGTCAAACAGAAGTCATGGAAATGTTACGCAAAAGTGGAGGCGAAATGTGGTTAGCAGAATTTATCGACACCTACAAAACCTCTAATGATCTAGTAAAAAAACTAGAAGAGAATGGTTGTGTTGTTATCGAGGAACAGGAAGTATTACGACGAGAAGAAGGTAGGGGAGATATCAGAGATGAAATAAAAATGCTGACACCTTACCAAACAGAAGCATTAACAACTATCACCCAAATTCAAAAATTTGCTCAAATATTGCTGCATGGAGTTACAGGTTCTGGGAAAACAGAAGTATATTTACAAGCGATCGCTCCCATCCTGGAAAATGGCAAATCTGCTCTCGTACTGGTTCCCGAAATTGGTTTAACTCCCCAACTTACCGATAGATTTCGCGCTCGTTTTGGCAAAAAAGTCTATGTTTACCATAGTGCTTTATCTGCTGGAGAACGTTATGATACTTGGCGAAATATGACCTGGGGTATTCCGCAAATTATTATCGGTACTCGTTCCGCAATTTTTGCACCGCTGCCAAAATTAGGTTTAATTGTTTTAGACGAAGAACATGATAACAGTTTCAAACAAGACAGACCCGCACCCTGTTATCACGCTCGCACTGTGGCGAAATGGCGAGCAGAATTAGAAAACTGCCCATTAATATTAGGTTCGGCAACTCCTTCTTTAGAAAGTTGCTTGGAAACAAGAACACAGCAGAAACAGGATTTATCTGAAAAAAATGATGTTTTGAATGAGGGGAGCAACAAACCAGGTTTCTTGGAGAAACCTGGTTTGTCTGGGAAATTTGATAGTTTGAGCGATCAAGATAATAAACAGGATAATAAACTCGGTTTCTTGGTAGAAAATGTAGATGAAACCGTTTCCCACAAACCCAAAACCTACTACCTATCATTACCAGAACGCATCCACTCACGACCGATGCCACCTGTAGAAATAGTAGATATGCGCCAACAACTGCGATTGGGAAACCGGACAATGTTTAGCTATCCTCTCCAAGAAGCACTGCGACAACTACAAGAAACCAAACAACAAGGAATTTTATTCATTCACCGTCGCGGTTACAGTACATTCGTGTCTTGTCGTAGTTGTGGTTATGTCATGGAATGTCCCCATTGCGATGTTTCCCTTTCCTATCATTACACCCACGAAGGTGCAACTCAACTATTACGTTGTCATTACTGCAACTATAATCAACTACAACCCCAACGTTGTCCGGAATGTGATTCTCCTTTCTTCAAATTTTTTGGCAGCGGAACTCAAAAAGTAGCTCAGGAGTTAACCAGACAATTTCCCGATCTACGAACTATTAGATATGATAGTGACACAACTCGCAAAAAAGATGCTCACCGAAATTTGTTAAATCAATTTGCTAATGGGGAAGCAGATTTATTAATTGGAACTCAGATGTTGACAAAAGGTTTAGATTTAGCACAGGTGACATTAGTAGGAGTTGTATCCGCTGATGGGTTGCTGCATTTTTCAGATTATCGCGCCAATGAACGAGCTTTTCAAACATTGCTCCAAGTAGCAGGTCGTGCAGGTCGTGGTGATAACCCAGGGCGAGTCATTATTCAGACCTATACTCCAGAACATCCTGTGATTCAAGCTGTGCAACGTAATGATTTTGAGTCTTTTGTGGAAACAGAATTACAAACGAGAGCGGATTTACGATATCCTCCCTATGGGCGGTTGATTTTATTGCGTCTGAGTAGTTACGATCCGACTGAGGTAGCGGTGAGTGCTCAACAGTTAGCAAGTGTGTTGATGGAAAAAGCGGAAGCAGAAAAATATGATTTATTGGGTCCTGCACCCGCTCCTATTGCCAGAGTTGCTAATCGTTATCGGTGGCAGATTTTGTTAAAGTTATCGTCTGGATATGATGATGTACCAGACTTGACTAGGTTGAGTAATGTTTGTTCTCCTGGGGTGAGTTTGACTGTGGATGTCGATCCTATGAGTTTATGATAAACTTATAGTAGTTCTTTAGGGTGCGTTAGGCGCTTACTAAAAACTGCGGTTCAACTGTCAAATATTATGTTGCGTCGTAACCCACCATTGAGTAGTGTAGCTATTACAAATATTTCGGTGCGTTACGCTTCGCGCTCCACACCCTACTGACTGAAAAAAAAGGGTAAATAAAACAACTTTTTTTGATTGTCAAGGGTATGGGTTTGGAGGCAAAACCCCTACAGTTATTCAGACTCTAAAAAAAGAGCCACTACTTTCCCATAATACCCATCTAATATAAGAATATAACAACTTTTTCTATTTGTCAAGGTGCGATCGCTATGAAATTACCAAAAATTCCTGGAGTTGCTATTGATAAATTGAAATTACCTTAATTTGAGTAACTCGGTGCATTGGTTTGCCCGGTTTTTCTGTTGTTATTAACTCATCAGAATTTATAGAAATAGCAGCAGCAACATGAAGAGCATCTATGGCATTTATACCAAAATCAGAAGCTAATCTTTGTGCAGATTCTACAATTTTTTCTAGTTCGTTTGCCCAGATAGTACAACCTGCAAAAAAGGTTTCATAAAAATCAACTTCAGCTAGTTGTTTATTATAAATGGCTTTAGGTAATACTTCTAATTTGACAAACGAACCAGCTAGTGGCATATTCTCGTTCGGGATCGTCAAGAATTTCTTGTGCTTTTGCTTTGATTTCGATAGGAGTGTCATCTCTAATTGCTGGAATTAGTACGCCGGAATCTATATAAGTTTTGATAATATTCACAGTCTTTCTCGTCTACCTTCAACAATTTCTCCTTCTATTTTATTCCTAGTTATTTTACGTTTGGAAGGCATCTGAAGACGAATTTCTTGTAATTTTTTACCCATGAAAAACTAACCTAAAAAAAAGAGCTACTATTTTCCTATAATACCAATCTAATATAAGAATATAACAACTTTTTCTAGTTGTCAAGTGTGATCGCTATGAAATTACCAAAAATTCCTGGAGTAATTTCAAAAAGCAATATTTCCTTCTGCTTCCCCCCTTTGAAAGCGAGGGAGGATTTCCTCATTATTCAGACATCATATAACTGCATCCAACAATAAATCAGCACCAAAACGCACAGGATCGGTACAAGGTAAACCAGTTTCTGTTTCCACTTCAGCGATCGCCTTTTTAGCTGCCACTTCATCTAAATGAAAAGTATTCATCGCAATACCCCTAACTCTTGCTGGTTGCAAAGCACCACCCGCAGCAGCCACCATTTCATAAAGTTGAACCACTATTGACAAAGGCGGAATCAATACCTGGGGATGATTGCGAACATGAGTTTGATTGGCACGATGCACCAAAATTAAATCAGTAGGTTGGGTACCACGCAATAATGGCAGAGTAGCAGTAGACCCCGGATGCAATAAAGAACCTTGCCCTTCAACAATAAGCAAATCATGGATATTCCCAAACTCCATAATCATTTGTTCCACAGCACCAGCAGCAAAATCAACCCGCACCGCATCCAACGCAATACCATCTCCCGCAATCATCAAACCCGTTTGTCCTGTAGCCAAAAATTTAGAATTGATACCTCGACGTTGAGCAACTCGATTTAGTTCTAAGCTGGTAGACATTTTGCCGATCGCCATATCTGTCCCCACCGTTAAAACCCTCTGACAAGAAAGTGTTCTAGCTTTCCCACTAGCAATAGTTAATCCTTGAGGTTCCTGACGCACATCCCATACCCATTGCGTTTCTCGTAATAGTGGTACAATATCAGCATGATTAGCGAGTGGAGTATGCAAACCGTTGACAACCGATAACCCAGAAGCAACTGCTGCCTTGATTTCTCCCCACCATTCATCAGGTAAAGCACCACCAGAAGGAGCAATACCAATGACCAATATTTCTGGTTGAAAAGAGATCGCTTCCGTAACAGAAGCAACTATCGGAAGATAACGAGAAATTTTAGTAAGTTCCGGCAATGATTTTCCAGCAGACTGGCGATCGATGACAGCAACAATTTCTGCTTGACTATAACGCAATAGTGATAAACCTGTTTTACCACCCACACCATTGATACCATTATGTAGCAAAATTGCTATTTTACCATTTTTAACTTTTGATTGTGGATTTTCTGTAGTCATAATTTTATTTTCTCACTTGTAACACAGGCATCTTGCCTGTCATAACTGAAATTATAACCACTAAATACTCTATTCTGACTCCGGTGTTGCGGAATTGAAGTATGAATGTAGGATTGTTTGATTTTGCTCAAGCGCCCTATAACCGAAATTTTGGCGACTTTCAGAGTTTTGTCCCCCCCCTTTGGAAGGCAGGGCTGTTTCATTCTCACTCTAGGTATAGAATTATAGAGTAAAAAAGAGATTTAGTTGGTAAAATTGCGAAATATACCTAAATATACCTAAATATATGGAAAAAACTCTGATTGATTACCTGAAAGAAATACCTGATTTTCGCGATTCAAAGGGTTGTCGTCATCCTTTATGGTTGGTACTTTTAATTGTTATAATGGGAATAATGAGTGTTAGCAGGGGTTATAGACAGTTAGGCAGATTTACACCAACGGCATCGTTTGACTTTGATTAAACTACTTAATATTCCTCAAGCTCGTGTCCCCTCTTATTCAACTATTAGAAGAGTCATGGTACATACCGACTACCAAAAATTACAAATTGCTTTTAATAAATGGAGTCAACAATATAGTCTCATCAGGTCAAAAGAATGGGTATCAATAGATGGAAAAAGTCTGAAAAATACTGTTCACAATTCTGATAAATCAGAACAAAACTTCATTAATTGTGTATCAGTATTTAGCCATGAAAGAGGGTGGGTTTTAGGTATAAAAATCTTTGAGAATAAACAAGAAAGTGAAATTACAATTGTGAGAAAATTATTATAAATATTAGACTTAAAGGGAGTAAGCTATCATGCATTTAAACTGCATTGACAGCATTACCTTTATTTTTAAGTTTTCGCCCCCAATTGATAATTAATTCTCCTTCATTCAATAATTTATGAACCAGTGCTTCTAGTTCTTCAATTGAACTAAATAGTCGATTAGAAATAAACTCCTTAGCCGAGTGCCACACCAATTCTATTAAATTGTAATCTGGACTATATTCAGGTAAAAACTCCAGAACTAAATTCGGCATTTCGGCTTTGATTTTGTCGAGGGTTTCTTTTTTTTTATGTATGCTTGCATTATCTAAAATTATCACTATCTTGGGGCCATTTTTTTCAAAATCTTTAATGTTTTTATCTGCTCCTGCCCATTCATACTGCAATTCTCTATAAAAATCTTTCAAAACTTGATAAAATCCTTCCCCATTGCCTTTGGCTAAAAAATCCACTCGTCTTTTTTGATCTGAGAAGCGCAAAGCCCCCATGACATTAAATCTCCCTTTTTTCCTTTGGCCACTTACTTTTTGGCGCTTACCTTTTTTGGTCCATTTTTTACGTCTTATAACTCTTGAACTAAATCCACATTCGTCCCAAAACCATACCTGGAGACGTTCTGGGGATTCTTTGGTAATTTTTAAATACTCATATAGTAGGGCTTGAAACAGTTCTCTTTTTTCAGGGTCTTGTCTGTCCTCTAAGCTATATTTAGCCGACAGATACACATACTTTTTTTCCTTTAAAATCCTCGTTATTTGACTAGAACTCAAAGAAATACCAGTCTCCTGTTCTAAGTAAATAGCTAATCTTTTAGCTGTCCATTTTCCAAATTCATAACCAAATTCTTGCGGCTCTTTGTCTATGACTTCAAGCAACAAAGCAATATATTGCTCTGTTGCTTTACGATAATTACCAGACATTCTTTGATCCTTAAAACTCTCCAGATTATCTGGGTCAGCATGAACACACCAATAAGCGACTTTTCGCAAGGAACAGCCTAGAAAATTTGCTATTTCTTTTTGAGTTTTTCCATCGTTTTGTAATAGAATTATCAAAATGCGCTCTCTAACATATGAATGTTCGTGGTTCTTCTGATGGCGTTGTAAGTTCGTTTTCTGCTCTGGTGTTAAATAATTTTTTATTGGCATAATCCTTTGACAACTCTAAATTCATTATATGCTATTTAGATGCACGACAGCTTAGTTTTTACTCTTGATGCAATACACATTGTCAAAAAAAACAGTGGCCAAAATAATTGATAGTCAAAACGATCCTACAAGTTAAAGTAAAAAAGAATCAACCCAAGTTGTATAAACAAATAGAGCAGCAGACTAAATCAACTCAAGTAGTAAAAAGGTATGTTGAGCAAGAAAAAACTAGAAATCGTTATACGATTAGACAAGTAGAAATTTTTAATATACCAGAAAATATCCAGGATGTCTGGAAAGGTGCAAGTTCTATGATTAGAGTTAAGCGCAGTAGTAATCGTGGGTCAAAATTGGTAGAAAGTATTAGTTACTATCTTTGTTCACTCTCACCAAAATCTACCACTCTAGCTTCAGGTATTCGAGGACATTGGTTAATTGAAAATCGACTTCATTGGGTAAAAGATGTAATTTTAGAAGAAGATTATAGTCCTCAAAAATCAGGGTTTTCTGCCATAAATTTCTCAATTGTCAAAACTTGGGTGTTAACCCTACTCAGAATACATGGTTGGGCTGGAATTAAAGCAGGGATATCAGACTTAAGTAATAATCTTAAATATATACTTTCTGTTTGTACTTAGGTATGAAATAAAATCCATTTCTGAGACAGAATCAATAGAAGTGGCAATATTAATGCGATCGCATTAATATTACGGTCTGTCAAACGACATTCGAGACCTATAGATTGTGGCTATCCCTCTCCTTTGCATAGCCAAAAAAATGGCCAATTAAGCTAATAATCAATAGAAGTGACAATAGCAATGCGATCGCATTAATACTACGGTCTGTCAAACGACATTCGAGACCTATAGATTGTGGCTATCGCTCTCCTTTGCATATCCAAAAAATGGCCAATTAAGCTAATATTGGGGAAAATTTATGGCAAAATCTACCCTTTACTCTATAATTCTATACCTAGAGTGAGAATGAAACAGCCCTGCCCCTTTGAAAGGGGGGCTAGGGGGAAAAATCATACCTATAATCAGCAACGCCTAAAATTTGATATTATTCATCAACTCGATACCCCAACTCTGCCAACCGAATGCGAGACTGTCGCCACTTAGGCTGTACTTTCACAAATAGCTCCAAATAAACCTTACCCGCAATCAACTTTTGAATTTGTTGACGTGCTGCACTACCAATAGCTTTTAACATATTTCCACCCTTGCCAATAATAATTCCTTTCTGAGATGAACGTTCAACATTAATAGTCGCCAGAATACGAGTAATACTTGGCTCTTCATCCACTCTATCAATAGCGATCGCAACCGAGTGGGGTACTTCCTCACGAGTCAGCAATAATATTTGTTCCCTGATTAATTCTCCCATAATAAAGCGTTCTGGTTGATCTGTTACTAAGTCAGGAGGATAATAATAAGGTCCTGTTTCCAAATTTTCGATCAACAAATTTTGCAGCACTTCCACTCCTTCCCCTGTCAGAGCAGAAAATTTAACTATTTGCCAAGAGTGAGAAGAAATTAACTGATAATAACTAGCTTCTATTTCTTGATAATCTGTAGGTTGTAAATCTAACTTGTTCATACCTATAACCACAGGTATCTCAACTCTGTTCAGTAAATCTATAATGTAGCGATCGCCTCCACCTGCTACTACCGAGCCATCTACTACCAGCAAAACTAAATCAACAGACTGAATAGCTACTTTAGCATTTTGAACCAATACCTTTCCTAGTTGGTGGTGAGGTTTATGAATACCTGGAGTATCAACAAAAATTATCTGCGCTGCTTCCGTAGTCAAAATACCACGCAAACGATTACGAGTAGTTTGAGCAACTGGAGAAGTAATAGCAATTTTTTGTCCCACCAGTTGATTCATTAAAGTAGATTTACCAACATTAGGTCTCCCTATGATACCAACAAACCCTGATTTAAACCCCGCAGGTGCTACGGGAATAGTTATATTAGAAGACAATTCCATTTTAGGATTTTTTTGTACTTTTGTTTCCCAGATATATATGTTAATGTAGATTTACATCTCATTTAAAAGCAATATAGCTAATATAATAGATGAAGTAATACCAAATCCGGTTATTAAAAAGTTATTTTTAGCTCTGACTCTCTCATCCTTTTGCTTCCCCCTTTTCAAAACTATCCCCTATAGAACCCCTAAGGGTATCTTTCATATATTATAATTGGCTCTATTGGGTAATTTCTGCCCTCATTTCAAATAATTTTATATTTTACAATCCTGTTAAATCTTTATTCTAGTTATTTTCATGGAATCGGCACTGTCATCTAGAACAAACTGTCCAGCAACTTCCCTTAAATACTCATCGGTTGCGTTTCTACAGCTATCCCAATCATAATAATCATCAAGAATTATGCTGCCCCCCACTACAAGGTTGGGAAAAATACGTCTTAACCAGGTAATCACAGGATCATACCAATCAACATCAATATGTACACATGCAACTGATTGCTTGATTGGCAACGTATCCTGAAGCAAACCTTTAACCAAAGTCACACATTTTTCCTCACAATCTATGCCAAAACTCTCCAAATTTGATTGAACGACCTTATATAAATCCTCCTCATAACCATAGTATTTATCCCCTCCGATTCCCTTAGATTTTCCTTCTTCAATTATCTTATAGCGATCATGCACGTCCTTAGTATCTTCTTTTGTAGGTGGTGGAATCATTCCAAATACATCATAAATATATAGTGGAGTTTTTGAGCTTTTTAGGGTTGCAAGCAAAATTTAAGAGCCACCAAGCGCACAACCTGCTTCAATAAAAATACCTGGTAGCTTGGCCTTTTCAATTGAACGACATATACTCGCAATGCCAGCTAGTTTCTGATCTGACAAATATGTAAGCCTTCTTGACTTAATACAAGATATCAATTCACTGTCTTCGGGAGCTAATTTAGGTAGTAACAGTTTTGTGTTAAATTTTTCATATATTTCTTGAAAGATTGAAGCATACTTTCTTCCTTTGAGATTTACTTAAAAGACAACTTTAATAATTATGCTGTTCCAAAATTGGCATTTTTGGAGAGGTCTATTATTAAAAGAATGAAAGATAACTATAGTTGTCTAGAACTTGGCCACATTATTTGCGGTCATTTTTTCTAGTTTGGGTAAAGTTACATTTATTTATTCCATAACATTAATGCTCTGTTAGCAAAAATAATATGAATACACTACCAAAAACAACAAAGCATCTTTCCCATATATCAGAATCAGAAAGATGCTTTATTAAATATTACCCTGGCATCGAGCTATTTTCACGTGGGGCAACCCCCAAAATATCTTCGCCAGCGCTAAGTTTCACTTCCGAGTTCGAGATGGGTCGGAGTGGTTCCATAGCCTCATAGACACCAGGAATATCTAGAAACCCAGAAGGCTGCATAGTATGAAAGTCAAAGTCTTGAGTTAGAGATCAAGTCCTCGGTCTGTTAGTATGTCTAGGCTCCATACATTGCTGCACTTCCACCTAACACCTATTAACGGGTCGTCTT
>NZ_JAYKGW010000039.1:0-112093 GCF_035285525.1 Okeania sp.
ATACTCTTGCAGGTTTAGCAGGTGATGACACCTTGGCAGGAAATGATGATAATGACAGTTTAGTAGGTGGTGAGGGTAATGATTCTATAGATGGTGGTGACGGCAATGATACCTTTATTGGTGGTCTCGGAGTAGATACCCTATCTGATAGTAGTGGTGATGACTTCTTTGTTTATACCGATTCCTTAGATGGTGGTGGAACAAGCTTTAATGCAGATGCTACCTCTATTGGTACTGCTATTAGTGCTGGTTTATTTGACCGCATTACTGGTTTTGAAGGCTTAGGTGCAGAAGGTGGAGATGTTCTGGCATTTTCTAGTGAAATTCTTCCATCTCTAGATAATATTGTCACTAACGTACAAACTGTCGATAATATTTCTGATAATGTTTTATCCGGAAGTCCTGGTTTATTCTTGTATGAAGGAGGAGACAATACTTATCTAATTTATGATGCTGATGGGGACAATACCACAGGTGATAATTCCCAAATTTTAGCAGAATTAGAAAATGTAAATGGAGTTATTGCTGTGGATCTAAATGATGATTTTACTGTTATTTAATCAGGACTGACGCAAAGAAACCGGGTTTCTGGGTTCGCCTGGCTTTAGTCCTGCTAATTACATTACATTGCAAATATATGAGGTACAAATATTAAAGATAAAGTCTTTGTAGTGTAAACATCTTACCTGCCCAAAGTTTACCTCATATAAAATCCGGTTGAATACTCCTTATATAGTTGTCGGAGATGGGGAGATGGGGAGATTGAAGTGTAGATAAAATTATTAGGACTTACGCATGCGAAACCCGGTTTCTACGACAAATCGTTGTTTTGAGCAGTAATAATCTACCCTCGTACCGGGTTTCTAGGTTCACATGGCTTTAGTCCTGATTATGAACATATACTATATAACCAGATTCTATATAATATAAAATTCGGATATAGCAGTCGAAGCAAAGGACGCAGACATTTATAAATCTTAAAACCCTTTGAGATTCAACTGTTCCCTGTTAAGTGTTCCCTTATAGCAGTCCAAGCAAAGGACGCGGACATTTATAAATCTTAAAACCTTTTAATATTCAACTGTTCCCTGTTCCCTGTTTCCTAGCGCGTAGCGCTATAAAACCCACTAAAATTAATCTGAATTTTTCCTGATCGGAGCCAACTACCAACGTCTAATAGAACAGTAAATTAAGTGAGTTTTAAAACCAAACAAATTATGACTATAATTACTGTTACTAATCTTAACGACAGTGGAAATGGTTCTCTAAGACAAGCGATCGCTGATGCTAGTTCAGGTGATACCATTCAATTTAACGACAGTCTAGGTGGTGGCACTATTAACCTCAATAGTGAACTATTAATTGATAAAAATCTTACTATTGATGGGGATGAAACCAACCGAGTCACTATAGATGCACAAGGTAACTCTCGTGTATTTAACATTGATGACGGCACTAGCAGAGATCGGAATGTTATCATTGATGGAGTTATCATCACAGGTGGAAATGCTTCTGGTCGTGGCCAAAATAAAAAGGGCGGTGGTATATTCACTAATGAAGCACTGACTCTCAGCAATAGCATAGTTACAGGCAACACAGCATCAGGTAGTGCAGCTGATGGTGGTGGTATCTATGTCAATGACTTAGGTAGCGCCGATATTGCCAACACTACTATTAGCAATAATACAGCAGGTGATGATGGTGGTGGTGTCTTCGGATTTGGTACTGTAAATATTAGTAACTCTACTATCAATAACAACTTAGCAAGTGGAGATACTGCCGATGGTGGTGGTGTTTATATCGTTGGTAATACAAATATTTCTAATTCCACTATCAGTGGTAACACAGCCAATGGCGATGGTGGTGGTGTATATGTTAAAGATGGTACACGTCCCGATGCCACAATCAGCAATGCTACAATTACTAATAACCAAGCACCAGCAGGTAAGGGTAGTGGTTTAGCTGCTTTTGGAAGCAGTAATACTACAACTGTCACTTCTAGCATTATTGCTGGTAACGTTAACAGTGATGTTGACGACCTAACTGGCGGTAGTAACGCCATCCAAAGTGGAGGCAACAACTTAATTGGCATAGGAAACTCTTCTGCAAGATTTAATGCTACAGGCGACACAACAGGAAGCACTAACCCTGGTCTAGATATTCTTGCTGACAACGGTGGATTGACTCAAACCCATGCTTTACAATCTGGTAGCGCCGCTATTGATGCTGGTAGCAGCTCTGGTCTGACTAATGACCAACGCGGAACAGGTTTCGCTCGCGTTGTTAATGGTGCTGCTGATATTGGTGCTTTTGAGTCTGGCAACTCTACACCTACTCCTACACCAACCCCAGATACTATTATTGGTACTGGAAACAATGATACTATTGAGGGCAATAATCAGGATAATCGTATTGACGGTCGCGGAGGAGCAGATCAAATCAGTGGCCTCGAAGGTAATGATGAACTGATCGGTGGTAGTGGTAGTGATGATTTGTTCGGTGATGAAGATGATGACACCCTTGATGGTGGAAATGGTCGCGATCTACTTGAAGGTGGTGATGGTCGAGATAGTCTGCTAGGTGGTAACGGTCGAGACACTCTCCTAGGTGGTAACGGTAACGACACTCTTGACGGTGGTATTGCTAACGACACTCTTGACGGTGGAGATGGTCGTGATATTTTCGTATTGCGTGCTGGTGATGGCAATGACCAGATCGAAAATTTTGAACCAGACACAGATGATTTCTTGTTAGATGGTTTAACTGAAAGTGACGTGATTGTAGTTCAAGATGGTAATGATGCTGTTATCCGGGTCGCTGCAACATCAGAAGATTTAGCAACTGTACTAAATACCCAAGCTACAGAAATTGATCTTCCTACTGGTTCTAATGAGATTATTGGTACTGGAGATAATGATACTATCTCAGGTACTGATGAAGATGACACAATCAGAGGTTTAGGTGGAGAAGATGACATCACTGGTGGCAGTGGTTCAGATCAATTGTTTGGTGGTACTGGTGACGATAGCTTGGTAGGTGATGAAGGTAATGATACTCTTCAAGGTGAAGATGAAAATGATACCCTCATTGGTGGTGAAGGTCGAGACAGTCTCCTAGGTGGTAATGGTAACGATCGCTTAGTAGGTAATAGTGGCCGAGACAACCTCATAGGTGGTAATGGTAACGATACTTTGCTAGGTGGTGGCAGTAATGATACTCTTGACGGTGGTAGTAGTAACGATAGCTTGGTAGGTAATGGTGGCCGAGACAACCTCATAGGTGGTAGTGGTAACGATACTTTGCTGGGTGGTGGCAGTAATGACACTCTTGACGGTGGTATTGGTGACGATGAACTGACTGGTGGCAGCGGTGCTGACAGTTTTGTATTACGTGCTGGTGATGGCTTTGATACTATTTTTGGTTATGAAGATGGAACAGACAACTTCTTGTTAGATGGTGGTCTGACTTTCAGTGACTTAAGTATAATTGCTAGTGGTGGTGGTACTCTTCTACAGGAGACTGCAACATCAGAAGATTTAGCCTTTTTGGACGGTATTTCTCCTACAACTATTAATTCTAGTGATTTTGTTACTATTTAATTCAGATTAACCTCTTTTTCCAAGTCTAAGTTAAATTGATTATCAAAGCGATCGCTCATTATTAGAGAGCGATCGCTTTTACAGCAGATTCCAACCATAAGAAGTACAGATATTAATAATTCAACCTATCTAATGCGGGCTTTCCAGCCCGCGTGAGTGTGGTAGAATCTGCTGTATATTATAACAGAAGGCAGAAGCGGTGCGACCCCGCGTCGGCGACAGACCCATGAGACCTCGCCATACCTCGATCGCTTTTTGCGCATTCCACTTACATTGAAATTCTCTATTACTGAAGAATACCGCGTTTTTGCCTAAGCGCAACGTCGGGAGTATGTCAAAGATAACGTATAATAGCAACTCTGCCATATCTGGGGTCAATTTCAATTCCCATTATTTCTAAAGTTATTAAAGAAGTAGTAGACTCGACAAAAATAGAGTAATTTGTCGTCGTACCTATTGACAGAGATAAACATTGATTAAAAATTTCTTGCCTATGCTTAATAGGCAAAAAATTATGTTCCCCGATTCTTAATGCTGCTTGATTATAAAAAGAAAATTGACCCTGGAAGTTAAGGATACCAGCAGGAGTTGGAAATTCTTCACACCACCTTAAGGCTAAAAACCATTTAGCTTCTGAAAGTCTTTGATATTCTCGGTTTGGGTTAGGGTGTTGTAAAACTTTGTATCCCCTTTCACTGGCGAAAATTGTTCCCCCTAAAAACCCAAACACTATGCCAATGGTATTACCCATGTTGAAATAGCTCCATCCATAATGTGAGAGATATTGGGTTTATTCAGTTATCAGTTATCAGTTATCAATACCTCATAGCTTTTGTCAGAGGCTGGAAATACTGAAATCTATTTTTTTCATCTTTGGTATCTTTGAACAGGATTAAATTTTTGAGGAATATAGTCTTGTGTAGTAAGAAGGAATACACACAAAAGCAGGAAAAAGATTAAAAATATTCTCTACCTCCCCATTATAAAAAAGTAGATCCTAAATGTGTTCTATAGATGCCCCTGAAAAGTAACTTTTTCAGTCATAAGACTTACACAGAAAGAAAACGGGTTGCTCGACGAAATTTCCTATTTTGAAAGTAATTTTAGGGCAATAAACCCGATTTCTGATTTAGGGTTGGCTGATTAAATCTAAAAGTATTTGTAGATAAAGGTTTCAGTATTTTTAGGATCGGAAAAAGTGCAAGTTTTTAGGCGGCTCAGGTTCAGACATCTGAGCATCTGACGTTAACTAGGACAGAAAAATTAAGGAACTATTCTTTCAAATACTTCCTCTATAACTCCCCTAAATCCTTACTTTTAACTATTTCCTACTTCCTACTCCCTACTCCCTACCTCCACAACAAAGATTTTCCATACCCAAACCCTAGTTAGATGGAACTTTAATTATTACTAATTAGCACAAACTGAATAATCTTTTTGATAATTATGATCCAGCTAGTGTTAATTATTTTGTAAGCATTTCCTGCGGAATGCTGCACCAACAGCTATGAGCTGTCAGCACTCTAAAATGGTTAGAACTTACCTATCATAGATAAGTTTTATAGCTTATGAATATCTTATCGGCTGTTCAGCAAATACCTAATTATTTTCAGCATATATTTATGATTCATTTCATGGCTTGTTTTCTAATTAAGTTTTGTGTACTTACTAGAGCGCTGTTCAACTCATAATTACGTTGCTGCGGATTTTTCAGATAAGCTTGTTGTTCTTGCTCTATCATCTCTACATCTTGCTCTACTAAACCATCAAGTAATTTTTGAGCTGAACCAAATAAGCTTTTTTTAATAAATCGTCTAAACCATTCTGGTAGTTTATGTAAACGGGAGAAGCTATGAAGGGATGTAAAATGGATTAGATACCCTTGAGTTTCTATTTTATTAATCGGGCATAAAAGGCAATAAATTTTAAAGTCTTTTCCTAAATTTGAAACCCAATTTGGATAGATATAACTAACATTTAATGGTTCGGGATGAAGTTGTCGTAAAGCGGGAAATAATAATTGAGATATTGACCAAATTTTGTCAATTTGATAATAGCTTTGAGCGTTATAAAAAGCATCTACTCGGTCGTCATTTGCAGATAAATCTATTAATTCTGCTGCTGCCCAAGCTTGCCAATTTTGATGCAAATGTCCGTGGTGCATATCCATTAAATTTTCGATTAAATAAGAATAATGAGCACGACATTTTATTACTGAAATTGTGGCAATATAATTAAGATTTTCCCACTCAGGAATTTCTAGGGGAGAAATTAAATCTGCTAATGATTTATCTCCAGGAAACACCCAGATCAAACCGTTTAATTCTTGAACTGGAAAAGTCTTAATTTGACAAGTAGGTAATTTTTGATTACTTGCTAAATAAGGTACATAAGAACATTCTCCACTTGACTTAAAGCGCCATCCGTGGTAAGCACATTCTAATTCATCAGCGATCGCACGACCAGAACTAAGTTTGACGAAACGATGAGGACAAAGATCTTCGAGAGCGTGGACTTTTCCATTAAGACCCCGGTAAAGAACGATAGGTTGCTGCCAAAGGGTAATGTTTAAAGGTTGAGATTTGAGTTCTATGCTACGAGCAACAGCATACCAATGGTTTTGGTTAATTCCCAAGTTACGGATATCATGGTAGAAAGTAGTTTGAGGAGAAGACATATATTCAGTTATCAGCTATCAGTTATCAGTTATCAGTTATCAGTTTTTAGTTATCAGCGAAACTTAACTTAGTCAGGACTTAGGCCAAGGTACTAGATATAGAGTTAAAAAACGAGACCCCTCTAGTTTTGAGCGCTATATATATGGTCTGGTGCGTTAGTCCTGTTAGTCATCTTCCAGATAACTTTAGCTATTAACCAAAAATTTTAATCCTTGGCCTGATCAGTTTTTAGTTATCAGCGAAACTTAACTTAGTCAGGACTTAGGCAAAGGTACTACATATAGAGTTAAAAAACTATAGCGCTATAGTTTTGAGCGCTATATATATGGTCTGGTGCGTTAGTCCTATTAGTCATCTTCCATATGACTTTAGCTATTAACCAAGAATTTTAATCCTTTATCAGTTATCAGTTTTTAGTTATCAGCAAAATATTAACTTAGTCAGGACTTAGGGAAAGGTACTAGATATAGATTTAAAAAACTATAGCGCTATAGTTTTGAGCGCTATATATATGGTCTGGTGCGTTAGTTATCAGCAAAATATTAACTTAGTCATCTGAAAGATGACTTTAGCTATTAGTCAAGGATTTTAATCCTTGGCGGTTCTTGGCGCTAAAGTCATCCCCCAACTCCGCCAAGAAATAAATTTCTACAGCGAGCAACAGAAGTCATCTCAAGATGACTAAAAGCACAAGATAATATATAAACCAACAGTTATCTGGAAAATAACTTTAGCTATTAGCCAAGGATTTTAATCCTTAGCCAAAAAACTCATATCAGTTATAAGTTATAACCATAAGAAATCAATCATTGGTGATACCATTTCTCAATGAAGTTGCGCTTAATAAAAGGTAACAGTTCTTGAAAAATTAAGGTCTGGGTAAGAATTATTAAGCGCATTGTTATAGAGAAATGATATGAGAAAAAACTGTAGGGGTTTGGTCTCCAAACCCAGACAAAAAGGGATTTGGAAACCAAACCATTACCATCAAATCTTACTGAAAAATTAAGGTATAAAGCCTCTCCATTGATGGAGAAAAAGCGGTCAAGAGATGGCGAGGTTTCCTCCTCATATTCAATCTACCAAGAAAAGAAAAAAATTCCTTTTAGTCAATCCTCGTTTTTATAATAAGAGGCAATTATTAATAATTAGGGCTTGCGTATGGAAATATGAAAAGATTAATATATAAAGATTTTAGCCTTTTTATGTCTGAAAAAAGTACCTGTTTTTCATCTTTTCATAGTCAAAAAGTTGGTATTTTAGGCGAGATCAGCAAAGAAAATCAAGGGACGATTCCATACTACTATCTCCTCTATAATTCCTACTTATTCTGGATTGCAGGATTGCTGGATTCTGACTCCTATCCTTAACAAAAAGACTTTTACGGTTCCCGATAAATCAGCAAACCCTAATTAATTTAGTATTTTTATAGGAAAATTTAACAATGATTAATATCCCAGGTTATCAAATTATTGCCAAAATTTATGAAGGTCCTAATTCTATAGTTTATAGAGCGAAACAAGAGCCAAATAATTTACCTGTTGTACTTAAACTTAGCCAAAGAAATACCTCTGGGGAATTAGGAAATAATCGATACAAAAAAGAATATGAAATTCTCAAGTCTTTAAATATTTCTGGAGTAAGTAAGGCTTATGGATTAGAAAAATATCAGAATACTTTAGTGATGGTAACAGAAGATATTGGTGGTACATCTCTCAAAACATTAATTGCCTTAGAAAAGTTTACTATTTTAGGCTTTTTAAATTTGGCTATTAAGGTAGCTGAAAGTTTAGGAGAAATTCACAGTTCTAATATTATTCATAAAGATATTAATCCATCTAATATAATTTTTAATCAGACAACTGGGGAATTAAAAATTATAGATTTTAGTATTTCCTCTCTATTAACTCGCGATCGCTATAAACTAGAAAATTCTAATATTTTAGAAGGTACTTTAGCATATATATCTCCGGAACAAACTGGTAGGATGAATTCTGCGATAGACTATCGTACAGATTTTTATTCTTTGGGTGCTACTTTTTATGAACTATTAACTCAGGAACTACCTTTTAAGAATACTGATGCGATGGAATTAGTTCATGCTCATATTGCTAAACAACCGAAACCTCCCCATGAAATCAATCCCGAAATTCCCAAAATATTATCCAATATTATCTTGAAGTTATTAGCAAAAACTCCAGGGGAAAGATACCAAAGTGCTTGGGGTTTAATTTCTGATTTAGATGAATGTTTAAATCAACTTCAAACAACATCAACAATAGTAGAATTTCCTCTGGGTAGTCAAGATATTTCTGATAAGTTTCAAATTCCACCAAAGTTGTATGGGAGACAATCAGAAATCTCAGCACTAATGGGAGCTTTTGACCGTGTGAGTAATGGTAAAAAAGAAATGATGTTAGTAACTGGTTATTCTGGGATAGGTAAATCAGTTTTAGTACAAACAATTTCTCAACCAATTATTCGTCAAGGTGGATATTTTATTTGGGGAAAATTCGACCAATTTCAACACAATATTCCTTATTCAGCAATTGTTAGTGCATTCTCGGAATTAGTTAGAATTATTTTAAGTGAAAGTGAAGCTAAATTGCATGAATGGAGAAATAAACTTTTAGCAGCTTTTGGTACTAACGGGCAAATTATTATTGATGTAATTCCTGAATTAGAATTAATTGTCGGACCTCAACCAAAAATTCAAGAATTAGGAGCAACTGAAACTCAAAATCGTTTTAATATTATATTTCAAAAGTTTATTGAATTATTTTGTCAACCAGAACATCCTCTAGTTATTTTTCTTGATGACTTGCAATGGGCAGATTCTGCTACACTGAAGTTAATTAAATTAATGATGACGGATGAAGAAACAAAGCACTTATTTATAATTGGAGCATATCGAGATAATGAAGTTAATTATAATCATCATTTAATGATGACTTTAGATGCTATTTGGTCTCAGTCTGGGAATATTAATTATGGGCAAATAAATCAAATTAATTTAACTCCTTTAAAGTTTGAACATATCACTCAATTAATTGCCGAGACATTACATAGTGATAAAAACTCGGTTCAAGAATTAGCAGAGTTAGTAGAAACTAAAACAGGTGGAAATCCTTTTTTTGTCAATGAATTTATGAAAACTCTCTATCAGGAAAATTTGCTAAAATTTGATTTGGAAAGGATTCGGTGGGAGTGGGATATGGAGAAAATTACCGCACTTGATATTACCGATAATGTGGTGGAGTTAATGATTGGAAAGTTACAAAAATTACCAACTTTAACTCAGAAGGTTGTTAGTTTAGTTGCTTGTGTCGGAAATCAATTTGATTTGAATACTCTTTCTTTAATTTATGAAAAGGAATCTTATGGAACTTTTCAAGATTTATTACCTGCTATTCAGGAAGGATTAATTCTACCTGCTTCGGAAACAGAAGCTGAAAATGTAGAATTGAATTTATATCCATTTTTAATTCTGAATTATAGATTTTTGCATGACCGAGTGCAACAAGCAGCTTACACTTTTATAGATGAATCGGAAAAACAAGCAGTACATCTGAAAATTGGTCGTTTATTGTTAGAAAATACTCCTCCAGAATATCGTGGGGAACGAGTGTTTGATTTAGTAGATCATCTAAATTTAGGCAGAACTTTAATTACAGATGAACCAGAAAAAATTGAATTAGCAAAACTCAATTTAGAAGCTAGTAAAAAAGCTAAAGATGCCACAGCTTATGTAGCTGCTAAAGAATATATTACTGCAGGCATATCTCTATTAAATCAGAATTGTTGGGATAAATATTATGACTTAACTTTTCCCGTATATAAAGAAGCAGCAGTAGTAGAATATTTAAACAGTAATTTCTCAGAAAGTGAAGCATTAATCAAAATAATATTAGATCATTCACAATCTGTTCTGGAAAAGATAGAAGTTTATAATTTATTGGTGATTCAATATACTTTACGCAGTGATTATGAAAAAGCAATTGTCGCTGGGAAAAAATCTCTAGGATTACTAGAAATAGAATTGCCAGAAACAGATTTACAAACAGCAATTAATCAGGAATTTGTTAAAGTTAAAGAAAATTTAGGCGACCAAGAAATTGCTAACTTAATTAATCAAAAAGAGAATCAGACATCACAATCTAAAATCGCTTTAGGATTATTAACAAGTTTGATGGCATCTTGTTATTTAACTAATCCGGAACTATGGACGTTAATGATACTCAAAGGCGTTAATATTTCCCTAGAATATGGTTCCATTGCCGAATCATGTCTTTGTTATACTAATTATGGAATAATTCTTAATAGTTATTTCGGAGATTATCACTCCGCATATCAGTTTGGTTTATTAGCTTTAAAACTAACAGATAAATTAGGAATTTCCGGATTAAAATGTAAAGCTTGTGCTGGATTTGCTAATTCATTAAGTTTTTGGTTTAAGCACATTAGAGAATCTAATTTAATTAACCAAGAAGGATATGGAGCTGCTTTAGAATCAGGAGATTTAGAATATGTGGGTTATCTTTTACATAACACATCTCTTAATTCATTATTTCAAGGTCAACCTATTCCAGAAATGTTGACAGAGATTTATCGCCATTTACAATTTGCTCAAAAAACTAAAAATCAACTTTCCATAGATACTTTAATTGGCATTAAAAATCTTCTAGAAAATCTGTCATTAAAATCTGAAAGTGAGGAGACTTACTCTCTAGAAGACGAACAAATTAATTTCCATATTAATATAGCTGAAGAAACAGAATATTTAGGTAGTTGCCAAGAACATCAAAACTTTTATTCCTTGTGCATATATCTGATTTATAAATCATATCTTTTCTATTTGTATGGAAACTTAGATGTAGCATTAGATAGTATTCTTTCAGCTAAAAAATATATCGGATTTATCACAGGTACTTTACCCACTACCGAATTTAACTTTTATTATTCACTAATTTTAATTGCTTTTTACCCAAATGTTTCTGAAATTAAGCAAAAAGAATATTGGCAACAAGTAGAAATAAATCAACAACAGATGAAAATTTGGGCAGATAACTGTGCCGACAACTTTGAACATAAATACTTATTAGTAGCAGCAGAAATTGCCAGTATTTGCGGAGACAAAATAGTAGCAATAGACTTATATAATCAAGCTATAGAATCTGCCAGTAAAAATGAATTTATTCAATATGAAGCATTAGGTAATGAATTAGCCGTAAAATATTGGTTAAATCAAAATAAACCTAAATATGCTAGAGTGCATTTACTAGAAGCTTACTATAGTTATCAAAATTGGGGTGCAAATAGAAAACTAAAAGACCTAGAAAATCAATATCCAGAACTACAAAATATATTAACAGTTAACAAACCAATGATCTACCCTCACAATACATCAATTTCCGATGATACTAACAGTAATAGTCAATCTTTAGATTTAGCCACAGTTATTAAAGCATCTCAAGCAATTTCTAGTGAGATTGTCTTAGATAAATTATTATCTAAATTGATGAAAATTCTCATCGAAAATGCTGGTGCAGAAAAAGGGGTACTCCTACTATCAACAGAAGGTAAATTAATTAATAAAGCTGAAGCTACTTTAAATTCTCAAGAAGTGCTAGTGCAAAAGACGGAAATTAATCAATCTGAAGATTTACCACTAACAGTAATTAATTATGTAGAACGAACTCGCCAAGACGTCGTATTAAGTAATGCTTTTGCCGAAGACCGTTTCACAACCGACCCTTATATTGCCAAAATTAAACTTCAATCTGTTTTATGTACTCCGATTATTAATGGAGGCAAACTTATTGGAGTTTTATACCTAGAAAATAACCTAACTACAGGTGCATTTACTCCAGAACGTTTGGAGATATTAAGACTTTTATCCTCCCAAGCAGCAGTTTCTTTAGAAAATGCAATTTTGTATGCTTCAGTCGAACAAAAAATCCAAGACAGAACCCAAGAATTAAACGAAAAAAATATTCGACTGGAACAAACATTACACGAACTGAAGCGTACTCAATCCCAACTTATTCAAAGTGAAAAAATGTCAAGTTTAGGACAATTAGTTGCCGGGGTAGCTCACGAAATTAATAATCCTGTGGGCTTTATTTATGGCAATCTTTCTCCTGCCAATGAATATATTTCTGACTTACTAAACTTGATTGAATTATACCAAGAAAATTATCCCGAACCTGTAGATGAAATTCAAGATGAAATTGAAGATATAGACTTAGAATTTCTCATCGAAGACTTACAAAAACTTTTAACTTCTATCAAAACCGGAGCCGAAAGAATTAGAGATATTGTGATTTCTCTGCGCAACTTCTCCCGGTTAGATGAAGCTGATATGAAACAGATAAATATCCATGAAGGGATTGATAGTACCCTACTAATTTTACATACCCGTATTAAAGAAAAATCAGATAGACGGGAAATTGAAATAGTCAAAAATTATGGTAATTTACCACAGGTTGCTTGTTATGCTTCTCAAATGAATCAAGTATTTATGAACTTGTTGAATAATGCAATTGATGCTTTAGAAAAACTGCGGGATAAAGAAAAAGAAGTAGACAATAAACCAACTATTATAATTTCTACTGAAGTCACAGATTTACAAACAGTAAAAATCAAATTTTCTGACAATGGTAGTGGTATTAGTCCTGAAGCATTATCGAAAATATTTGACCCATTTTTTACTACTAAAGCAGTTGGTGTAGGTACAGGTTTAGGATTATCAATTAGTTATTCAATCGTAGTAGAAAAACATGGAGGTGACTTGAGTTGTGTTTCTGAACTTGGAAAAGGTTCAGAGTTCATTATTGAAATTCCTGTTAAAGCAAAAAATAATAATGGATAATTAATCATTAATAATTAATAATTAATCATTAATATAGCCATAAGAAATGATTTGTGAGAAAAAAACTGTAGGGGTTTGGTCTCCAAACCCTAGCGCTAACATATTTAAAGAACCCCCTTGAATCAAATCTTATAACCTATTTAGCATTGCTATAATTGATAATTAATATATGAAATGATTTGTGAGAAAAAAAGTGTAGGGGTTTGGTCTCAAAACAAAATTGCTAAAGGGTTTGGAGACCAAACCCCTACGATAAAA
Organism: Okeania sp.; assembly: GCF_035285525.1. Classification (GTDB taxonomy): domain Bacteria; phylum Cyanobacteriota; class Cyanobacteriia; order Cyanobacteriales; family Microcoleaceae; genus Trichodesmium. The sequence goes on from NZ_JAYKGW010000039.1 coordinate 13,407, forward strand.
TCTTACAACCTATTTAGCATTGCTATAATTAATAATTAATAATTGATGATTAATCTCTAATATTACAGCACTTTTGAGGATGTTAAGGTACATTTTGAAAGATTAATATCTATCTTTGTAACACAGCCTTCTAGGCTGTAACCAACAAGATGCTTGTGTTACCAAATCCACTGTAACACAGCCTTCTAGGCTGTAACCAACAAGATGCTTGTGTTACCACTCATTACTAACAGACTTCCAGCTTTTAACAAAAAAAATTTTGTACCTCACTAACTCCGAAAGTGCTGTAAGTCTAATTAATTAGCCAAGCTACCTCTAGTTATCTAAAGATGACTTGTGTTGTTAATAAGAGGTAATTATTACAGCAGATTCTATCTTAGTATGGTACAGCTATGACAGCCTAGAAGGCTGAACTGCAAAATATTTGTACAACATAAACTTGGAATCCACTGTAATTATTAATTATTAATTATTAATTATTCCCTGCTGCTTCAGGACTAAGAATAATAGTATATTCTCCACCATCGCTCTGCTGAATAACTACCACTGGAGGACTAACATTTGACGGGGCGTTTTTTGGGAGGGAGGGAAATATATAATATTGACCATTTGTATCAAATAGCAGTCGCCAGATAACTTGGGGAAAGTCAGGGTCAGTTTTGTTATTGTAATCTCGTTCTAATAACTTTTTATATAATTCTATATCTCCGATTATACGAAAATTGCTAATATTAGGATTGTCTGTTAAGTCACGAATTTTTCTGCCTAATGGAAGTTGGTTTTCTGGAGTTATTAAAGTTACTACTGGTAAAGATGATGTTTCGTTGTAAGCGTCTTGAATAGCATCAAGATTTCCTTGAGTTTTACCAAGGAAAAATAGAGTCATTAATAACCAGAAAATTATGACTATTTCTTTAATTAAAGCTTGGTCATAATCTTGATAGTTAATTTCTGCAAAATAAAAAAATGATTGAATATTACGGGTGATTTTAGGGCGTTTAATTTTCCCAATCCATCCCAATAATTTCCAACCCAATTTATTAATAAATTTATCTAGTTTTTGAGTTGAAAATTTAATCAGATTAAAAATAATTGGAATTATAATTGGAAGCAGGATAAAAGAAGCGATCGCAGTCCAAAGAGTACGGAATAAAGTTGAAAAATCTCCACGGGATAAGTTGCCGAAAAATACTTGTATTGGTACTATTAAAAATGATTCAAATGGTAAATCTAGGCTGGTTACTTCTAGTTGAAAATAACTGAAATAAGCCCAACGATAAATCCAACCTGTGAAATATAAACCTATTCCTAAAAAACTTAATAAACCAGCAGTTTTTCCCAACATATTTTTTAGCAATTAACAATTAAAAATTACACCCTAAAATATTTAATAAATGTAGGTTGGGTTGAGGGACGAAACCCAACAATAATACAATATGATCAGGCTTGTGTTGGGTTTCACTTCGTTCTACAAGGGCCTACATTTTAGCCGTCTAACACACTCTAAAAATTTTGCACTAATATAGTAATTAAACATATTAGGAGTAATTAATATTTCTATCGGGTACTAATCTATGAAGATAACTAAAATTACCATCATTTTCCTCATGGCCTGCCTAACTTTAGGAATCCAAGATAGAAGACAAGTAATTGCTAACTCCAAACCTATAGTAGAAACTAAAGCTATATCAACCACAAAACTTATTCCTTTTTCCTTCCCTACTAAAGCAACAGTGGTACTAAAAGATGGTGATAGTAGATCGGGTAAACTAACAGATATTAATTCTCAAAATATTACTATTAAAAGAGGTCAGAAGATTGCTCAAGAAGCGATCGCTAATATTGATTGGATTGAATTTAATGGAGACATTTGGTGGCCAGCTTCTAGTAAGTATACTAAGTTTCGTGGACTGGAAATAGAGACGAAATATAAACCCCGAAATTTTCAGTTACGAATGGATGGCTTGGAATGGGAAGATGCAGAAAACGGTGTTGCAAATGTTAAACCTGAAGCTGTGGTTGGAGTAGATGAGAGAGAAGGTTTGCCCCGTAGTATAAATACTTCTAATAAGAGTCGTTATATTGTCAGCAAGGTAAAGTTTGAACCAGATCAACAAATTTTAATTATTACTGCTACTTCTCAATCAAGAACAGAATAGATATTTCTAGAAAAGAGGGAACAGGGAACACTTAACCCACTCCTAACTCCTCCCAGGAGGCAGGGACTATTTATTGTCCCTAGAGAAAAAAAGAAGGAGGAGAAGGAAGACAAGGAAGACAAGGAAGAGGGGGGAGTGTGGAATTGAAAAAATATAGGGTTGAAATATTCTCTGACGACAAAGAATTAGCCCTGCTCCCAGTAGGGGAATAATTGATAATTTATAAATAAGAATTGATTGGATTTTTTATTTTTGGAGATATCTAATAGATATTTGCAGAAATTAATAGTTAATTTTTCACAATTTATCTACTATAATTGCTAGAATTTTAATATTCATAATCTTTGGGATAATAACTATGCTATCTGTCGAAGAACTAATTAAAGAAGCCTTATCTTTACCGAATATCCAGAGGACACTTTTAGTAGAAAAGTTGATTGAAAGTCTGGAGTTTGATATAGATGAAAAAATTCAAACTGCTTGGATAAATGAAGCTAAAAAACGTCGCGATGAAATTAAGAATGGTGATATTTTACCCATCCCTGGAGAAGAAGCTTTAGCTAAGGTAAGGCGGATTTTAGAATAATGAAATATATTTTTCATCCTGCTGCTTTAACAGAATATTCTGAAGCTGTTGAATTTTATGCAGAGCGTCGAGTAGAAATTGCACAAAAATTTATTAATGCTGTGGAAAATACTATTTTCAAAATAGTTGAATATCCCACTCGTTGGCCTGCGATTGATCAAGATATTCGTCGATGTCTAATCCAGAAATTTCCTTATGGTATTATATACACAATTGAAGATAATTTTATTCTGATTTTAGCAGTTATGCACTGCAGTCGAAAACCTGGATATTGGAAAGATAGGGTTAAGTAAAAACTACTAAATTTTTGATATTTTTTTACCCTACTTTACTACGATAATTAAAGATTGTTGGGATTTGAAATATATTCTATTCCCGACTTTCTATTACCTTAAAAAAAAATACTGAATATCGCTATGAGCATTATTATTTCTGATGAAATGTTGTGTACCACTAGAATGACCGAATCTGAGATGAAATTGGAAATAGCTGTTATGCTTTTCCAAAAAGAAAAACTAACTTTAGGTCAAGCTAGTCGGTTTGCTGACATGAATAGAATTGCTTTTCAGCATTTATTAGCTAGTCGGCAAATTCCAGTTCATTATGACGTAAAAGACTTGGAAAAAGATATTAAAAACTTACAGGAGATGGGAATAATATGATTGTTGTTAGCGATACTTCAGCTATTAATAACTTACCGTCAGTAGGGTGCGTTAGCGAAGCGTAACGCACCGAAATATTTATCAGCAAAATTGAATATTTAGCAATACAAATGATTGCTAGTAAACACGTCGGTTTAATATGGTTCATTCGGATGTCGCCGATAGGAAAGCATAACGCATCGGAACATTACGGTTTAGGCGGTGCGTTACGCTATCGCTAACGCACCCTACTGGACTATTAATTTTCTTTTCTTCGTTTCAAAGGAGTTTTAATGAATTTGATTTTCCCTTTCCATTCTTTCTCGAACTGCTTTTGTCTCTCCAGACAATCAGCTAATATTAATTCCGGATCGTAGTTAAAAGCTTTGGCGTGTTCTTCTCGAATTTGGTAAATTTCTTCTAAAATTTCATCAGGTAACATCATAGTTTTTTCTTGCTAATTTATATGGTGTAAAATCCCCCTAAATCCCCCTTTGAAAGGGGGACTTTGAATACTCCCCCCTTACAAAGGGGGGCAGGGGGGGATACTTGCTCTGGCGGTTAAATAGCTAATAACATTAGAAGTAGACAATTAGAATTAAAAATTCAAAGTTAAAAGAAATAATATTTAGTGTTAGTATACTATTATAATCACTTATTACAAGGAAATAATGCCAGCCAAAGATACTTATCATCAAGCTGTCAAAAATGCTTTAATTAAAGATGGTTGGAAAATTTTAGCAGACCCTTATGTAATCAAATACAAAGATGCTGAATTATTTGCCGATTTAGCAGTAGAAAAACCTATTGTTGCTCAAAGAAAAGGAGAAAAAATTGTTGTTGAAATTAAAAGCTTTTTAAGTCCCTCACCTATGAGAGATTTTGAAATGGCTTTAGGACAATATATTTTATATCGAAATTTAATCAATCTTACTCAACCAGAGTATCAAATTTACCTAGCAATTAAAGACAGTGTTTACGAAAACTTTTTTCAACGAGATTCAATTCAAGATATTACTAAAATAAATCAATTACTTTTGATTATTGTTGATATGGAACAGGAGGAAATTATCAAATGGATAAATTAGAAAAATATCGTAATTATATTAAAAAGATATTAACAGAATATCACGAATGGGTTTTAGGGGCAGCAAATTTAGACCGAGAAAGTTGTCTGGTTTTTGACGAGATACACGATCAATATTTTTGGCTGTTTATGGGTTGGGAAGGGAAGAAAAAAATCAGAAATATTCAAGTTCATATTCGGATTAAAAATGAGAAGATTTATATTGAGGAAGATTGGACGGAGTCAGGAATGGCTAATGAGTTATTAAGGGAAAATGTATCGAAAGAAGATATTGTTTTAGCTTTCCACGATCCTGAATCTCGTAAGTTAACTGATTTTGCTGTTGTTTGATAATCCCCCTAAATCCCCCTTTGAAAGGGGGACTTTGAAGAACTTCCCCTAAATCCCCCTTTGAAAGGGGGACTTTGAAGAACTCCCCCATTTGAAAGGGGGGCAACGGGGGATATAAAACTGTACCTCACAAGTATGGGGATTGCTGTAATTTATTTGAGGAAAATAAGGCTATGAAACGAATTATTATTACCTCTCTAATCGGAATCACAATCCTGACTACAACTCCCCTAATACTGCTACTATTACCAAAACGGATATACTAAGTTATTACAAGGAAATAATGCCAGCCAAAGATACTTATCATCAAGCTGTAAAAAATGCTTTAACTAAAGATGGTTGGAAAATTACTTTTGACCCTTATCCTATTAAATATAAAGAAGTTAAATTATTTGCCGATTTAGCTGGTGAAAAAACAATTTCTGCAACACGAGAAGGGCGTAAAATTGTGATTGAAATTAAAAGTTTCCTGAGTCGTTCTCCTATGCGTGAATTTGAAACAGCATTAGGGCAATATTTAATTTATCAAACATTTCTTTCTATCACTTATCCTAGTTCTAAAGTTTATTTGGCAGTTAATCACAAAATTTATGAAAAGTTTTTTGTACAAATGGCAATTGAATTAATTATAGAAAAATATAAAGTTTCAGTATTAGTCGTTGACATTCAAAAAGAGGAAATAATTAAATGGATAAGCTAATTAATTATCAAAATATCATCAAACAAATTCTCACTAATTATCAAAGAATATCGGCACAAGTTCCCGATCCTGATATAGATGAAGTATTAATATTTGATGATGAAAGAAGTCAATATCTTTGGTTTAATATTGGCTGGAAAAATGATAGACGAGTTCAAGCTATTTCTGTTTATATTCGGATTAAAAATGAAAAGATTTATATTGAGGAAGATTGGACGGAAGAAGGAATGGCTAATGAGTTATTAAGGCAAAATGTATCGAAAGAAGATATTGTTTTAGCTTTCCACGATCCTGAATCTCGTAAGTTAACTGATTTTGCTGTTGTTTAAATTGAGAATCCCCCTAAATCCCCCTTTGAAAGGGGGACTTTGAGAATCCCCCTAAATCCCCCTTTGAAAGGGGGACTTTGAGAATCCCCCTAAATCCCCCTTTGAAAGGGGGACTTTGAGAATCCCCCTAAATCCCCCTTTGAAAGGGGGACTTTGAAGAACTCCCCCCTTTGAAAGGTGGGCAAGGGGGGATATAATACTATTTCTCACAAGTATGGGAATTACTATAATTATTTATTTGAGGAAAATAAGACTATGAAACGAATTATTATTACCTCTCTAATCGGAATCACAACTCTGAATATAACTCCCCTAATACTGCCACTATTACCACAAGAGAGTTACGCCCAAACTTCTGACTCTGAGGCAGAAAAGTTAGAGCAGTTACTAAAAACAGCATCGCAGCAAAGGAAGGGAATACCAATATCAGGAGTCTATAGAAGCATTTCAACAAGCTTTAGTTATTGCCAGAAAAATTAAAGACCGAAAAAAAGAGGCAGATGCTAACCTTGGTCTTGGTGTCAACTACGATCATATAGGTCAACCACAAGAAGCATTAAACTTTTATAACAAAGCTTTGATAATTTTTCGGGAAGTAGGCGATCTCTCAGGTATTTCCACCACTCTTAATAATATTGGTATAGTTTACCGTCAAACAGGTGAACCCCAAAAAGCATTAGAATACTACGAGGAAGACTTACTTATCAGTCAGAAGATTGGCGATCGCTCCGAAGAAGCGGTTACGCTCAATAACATTGGTGTAGTTTACCGCCAAATAAGTGAACCTCAAAAAGCATTAGAATACTACCAGCAAGCTTTAGCTATCTGGCAGGAAGTAGGCGATCGCTCTAGAGAAGCTGCTACTCTTAATAATATTGGTGCAGTTTACCACACTATAGGTCAACTCCAAAAGGCATTAGAATACTATGAGCAAGACTTACTAATAAATCGGGAAATAGGCGATCGCTCAGGTATTTCTACTGCTCTTAATAATATTGGTCTAGTTTACCATCGTATAGGTGAACCTCAAAAAGCGTTAGAATATTACGAGCAAGACTTACTAATCAGTCGGGAAATAGGCGATCGCTTTGGAGAAGCTATTACTCTCAATAATATTGGTGGAGTCTACGAAAATATAGGTGAACCGCAAAAGGCATTAGAATACTAGCAGCAAGCTTTACTTATCAGACAAGAAGTAGGCGATCGCTCTGGGGAAGCTACTACTCTCAATAATATTGGTTTAGTTTACCATGTTATAGGTGAACCGCAAAAGGCATTAGAATACTACCAGCAAGCTTTACATATCAGGCAAGAAGTAGGCGATATCTCTGGAGAAGCTATTACTTTCAATAATATTGCTTATCTTCACCGAGATAACAACGAACCAGAGAAAGCTATACACCACTGGGAAAAGTCAATACAAATTACCCTAAAAATGCGTGCGGGGTTAAAAAAAGAAGACCGCAAATATTTTTTAGGAGATAATGACTATAAAGCGAATGCTCTTGTCGATTTTCTCATTGAGCAAAATAAACCTGATGCTGCCTGGCAATGGTATAACCGAGTTACTACTTTCGACCTCGCTGACTACACTCGCCTTATTGATGCCAAAGTCAAAAACCCAAAAGCTCAAAAACTGATTAACCAATGGCAACAAAACAATCAACAATTACAATTTTTCTACAGCAAAATAGAAGATAAATGGACTCCCCAACTTTCCCAACAAATTAACCAGTTACAAGCAGAAACCAGCCTACTCGCAGAAAACATTAGCAAAGAATGCCCAGAAGTTGCCGAGCTTTTTGAGTTCAAGCCAGAAGACATCGACAAACTTAAAGCCAATATTCCACCAGATACTGTTGTTATTCAACCTGCTCTTTTAACTGGTAATACAGAATTTCCCGATAGCATCGCCATATTTTTTGTCACCAGAGATAAACCTGTCTTAGTTAAAAAATTTCCTATAGATAAAAAAGAATTTAATGACATCCTCACAGAATATCGACAGCAACTAGAAAATCCCAACGCCGACGACTACGACATTAACCAAGAAAAACTCTATGACTATCTGATTCGCCCAATGGAAGCAGAAATAGCTGCTTACCCCCCCCAAACAACTTGCCATCATCGCTACCGGAAAATTGCGTTATATTCCTTTTGAAACCCTATTTGATAATCAAACAGACCAATATTTACTGGAAAAATATCCCATCCACTACCTCACTCGCATCTCTGGCAACAAAAAACCGGAATCAAAAAACACTAAACGCCAGAAAGTATTAGCATTTGGAAATCCGACTCCCACAAAATTAAATCTCCCTGGTGCAGAAGAGGAGGCTAAAGCGATCGCCGAAATGTTATCAAGCAAACATTACATTCGAGAAGAGGCAACCCTCCCTCGTTTTAAAAACGAATCCCTCGGTTTTTCCTTAGTGCATCTCGCTACCCACGGTTGCTTTCAAAAAGGTGGTTGCCCTGATGTTGGTTTAGAGGAAGGTACTATTTTGTTTGCCAACGATAAAACTTTTAATATCAGAGATGCTGCACTTTTAGGATTAGAAAATACAGATTTAATCGTTTTGAGTGCTTGCCAAACTGCCATGGAAGCTAACTCTAACGGTGAAGAAATAGCCGGAGTTGCCTATTTATTTGAGCGTGCCGGTGCGGATGCTGTCATTGCCAGTTTATGGAATGCCGAGGATGAGACAACCAAGGATATTATGGTGAAATTTTATCAGTATTTGCAACAAGGAATGACCAAGGTGGAGGCATTACGTCAGGCGAAGTTAAGTTATGCTAGGGAGTATGTCAGTCCGTTTTATTGGTCCCCTTTGATTTTGATAGGAAATTGAAGGAAGAAGGAGTTGTAGGGACGTTGCATGCAACGTCCCTACAGAGTCAGGAGGAAGTTAAGCTTTGTAGGTTGGGTTGACGTAGGAAACCCAACAATGATTGGTATATGTTGGGTTCGCTGTCGCTTAACCCAACCTACTACTAAAATTGTGGGTATTTGAGCAAGCAACCACCGAAGACCTCTCCCCCAACCCCTCTCCTGCAAGGAGAGGGGAGTTCTCTCCCCCTTCCCTTGCAGGGAAGGGGGTTGGGGGGTTAGGTTTTTCTTTTCACTACTTTTAATTTAATCTGGCTCAATACCCAAATCCCGCAACTTAGCCTCAAGCTCTGCCAACTTCTGTAAAGCGGACTCCTTTTCTTGCTTTTCCTGTTCCGCACGTTGTAAAGCGGACTCTTTTTCCTGCTTTTCCTGTTCCGCACGTTGTAAAGCAGACTCCTTTTCTTGCTTTTCTTGTTCCGCACGCTCGGCACCAGTAGGAATCACATTTCCCTCAGCATCGCACCAACGTAACCAAACATCTTCCTTGCCTTCAAATTTTCCTGACCATAAAGTTAACCCCAACTGAACTTTTTCTAACCAAGTTTCCGTCATTTTCTGATAACCGCTTGCTCTCAACTCATAAACTTCTAGCAGAGAGTCTCCTAACATTTTCAGGGGATCGAAAACCACATAATACCAGGCTCCCATCCGGGCATAATTTTTAAGTTTACTACCCAACTCGTTCCCCACTTTGTTAGAAACTATTTCCACGACTACATCTGGAGCTTTACCAAATTTCCAAGTATAATAGCTGCGGTCTTTTTTATGCTCCCAGTCATCGGGTATTGTCACATCTAGACTCAGAAAAACATCAGGCACTAAAGCTGGTTTTTCTGTAGAGTAAAATACTCCCACATTCGCTCCTGCCAAAAACTGACTGTTGCCATCTACACCAGACCATGAATCATATAAACAGTTGGTTAGGAGACGTTGTTGTTTTTCTGATTGAAAATTATCCACGGGAGTATCATCCTCTATGGTTAAATCGCTAATATCGGGTTCAGGTGGAGTTTCATATTCTATTACATAATAACTAATACCAGGAGTAGTTACTTCTTCTGTTTCATCTGTTTTGATTTTAGATATCATAATTTTACTTCCTAATTTACTTTAGGACAAAATATTTAGCTTCGTAGGCTGGGTTAATGTCAAGGAAACCCAACCTAATCAATTAATTTTTATGGGTAGGCGTTGCCTGTCTAATGGTATGCTTAAAAATTAATTATATTGTTATTCTTTGATTAAGTCAATGTTGTATTTTCAACCAACAGCATATTCAGTAAATTTCCTCATAAATGGCGTATGAAAAGCAATAACAATATCCTTTTTATCTACTCCATTCGCCACTAACTCAGCAGCAATATCCCTTTCGGTTGCATTCCATTGAATCCAAACTTTTTCATCTTTAATATCAACATGAATGATACAACTATGTATCCATGTTTGCTCATCCCAACCCAGATAAACTATTAGATAACGATTTCTTTCAACATCGAAAATAGTTGCAACTTCTATTTCTCCATGAGCAGGTTTATCTTGACTGTAATCTAATAACCATTCTTGAATACAATGACGATATTTTTCTAATTTTTCCATTGGACAATTTCCTCTTTTTCAACTTCATAAATAATTAATTTAATATCATTTTATTCAATCATTATTCGTGGTAATTCTAATTGAAAAAAAGTGTTATATGTTACTGTTGGTATAGCAAGATAAAGAGTTCTTTCTGGAGCCTTTTTTGTCAGAGCTTTATGGTAAATCATATATTGTCCCAAGGCTGTATGAAACTCATATCTTGCTGATGATTGAGGCAAAAAACTTTTAATTTCCACCGCAATTTTTCGTTGACTATTTTCGGCAGCAATTAATTTTTGAGAACCTAAATCTATTGACATATTTACACCACCAAATCTAATAGAATATGGATCGTGAGTAATGCGCCATCCTTCTTTGATTAGGGCATTTTTAACAACAGTATGAAAAGCATCTCTAGCAGACATATTTAAGGGACATTAACTTGATTTTGATTGTATTTTACCTCAATAGTCACTCACAGGCAAGATGCCTGTGCTACAGAGAGCGATATCTCAAATTTTCAGAATCCCTTCTGGATTTACTGATAATAATTTTCGCTTTTGTAAACCTTCTTTTGAAATAATTTCATTTGCTGCTAATAATCCACTACTAACTGCTCTTTCCATTAAACCACAAGGAAAGGGCATTTTTACCCAATCTCCAGCAAACATTAAGTTAGAAATACCACTATTAGTTTCGGGACGTTCCTGATAACTACCTGGAGGATAAGCGGAAAAGTTTTTCTGATTTACTAACTCTCTATGCAACAAGTTAGCATCTTTTAATTCCGGTACAACTTCATATAATTCTTCTGTAAAAGTTTTCAGTAATTTTTCTTGAGTAGGAAATTGTTTTTCTTTATAACAATAAGCGTGTAATTCCACTACACTACCACCGGTTTTTTCATGCCATTCAATAAATTGTTCTTGAATGCGATGATAGAGAGTAATACTATCAGTTAATTCATAGCCAGATAGAGAAGTAAAGTTGCTATGTTGCCATGCAAAATCTCGGTCAAACCAAAAACGACAGACTGCAAAAGGGTCAGCTATATCTAATTTTTGAATCTGAGATTTAACATTTTGATTTACTTCCCCTTCCATTAAATTAAATAAGTTTTTAACTCCGGGAACATCTGTAGCTAAAACATAATAATCTGCTGTAATTTCTGTAGAAATAATTTCTGAGTTATTTTCCATTATGCCAACTAATTTAACTTCATTTTCTTGATTTTCAGTAATTTTATAACGGGATAAATCTCGTTTTGCCGGACCTGCTAATACTTTTCCATTTCTATCATAAACTGCCCCGTGACAAGGACAGTAAAATTTGCCATCTTCCGCTAATTCCACAGTACAACCTTGATGAGTACAAGTTAGAGAAATAGCTTCATTTTCATCAGAATTAGGTTTAATAGCAAAGAGGCGATCGCTCGAACCAAAATATTTAACTTCCCGATTATTAATTTCCAAATTACGTTCTACCCAAAAAGGAATTAAATTTTTTATTTCTCCTAACTGATAACTAATTGAACTAATTTTATTGTCTTGCCAATTAATGTTACTAACCCCAACATCAGTGAAAATTTTACCTCCTTGATTCTGAATTTCTTGAGCAATAGGTTGTACTAAACTGGTACCCATATCTTGTCTTGTACCATTAAAAGCTAAACCTTCTGGATTGCCAAAAAAATAGAAGTGAAAAAACTGCATTAATTCGGCAACACTCAATTTATCTGGAGCATTCAGACTAGATTTAGTAAAAGGTAAAAAATACAAATCGTACAATCCTTGAGGGAAATCTTTTTCCACCCATTCCGCTACAGATAAATTGTCAAGTTGCTGATAAGTTTTCTCTACTTGAAAGCCACCTATAGCTCGAAAAACTTCCCAATGTTTAGGTTTAATTAAATTAATTCCCCATCTCAATCTATTAGGAGAAGAAATTCCTAAATCTACTATATTCCAAGGAAAAGCAGAACTGTTAGGACGAAAAATTTCTGGTTGATATTTTCCTTCTTTAAACACCAAAGAATAAAATTCTAAAGATTGAAAATTATTGGTAATATTTAGTTCTTCTACCAAACTATTCAGATTATAATATTGAGGGAAAAAACCATGAAAACCATGTTCCATCATAAATTTTTCTCCCTCCACATCAACAGACCAACTAGCAATTTTACCTCCTAGTTGTGGAGATTTTTCTAATAAAGTAACCGTAAAACCTCGCTGACTAAGTTCATAAGCACAAGCTAATCCTGCTAATCCAGCGCCAATTACTACTACACTTTTAGATTTGTTTAAATATTTTGGTAAATCTAGATTATTTTGATTAAAAACTGTTGGTTTAGGTTTATAAAATCGAGAATAACCGAGTAAGCTAGTAGCAGCTCCAATAGTTAATAATTTGAGAATTGTTCGTCGTGAAACTGATGGAAATGAGTTGAGATTAGTTGATTGATTCATCAGTAAGAATTTGATTACTTTGGGAATTTTTAATTTGGCTGATTAAAGCTCTGCTATATTGTAGTTGGGTAAATAATTTTTGGCTATGAAAATATATAATGTTTAAGGTTTTCTCAACTTTTTGGTTAATCCCCCCAAACCCCCCTTTGAAAGGGGGGCTTCAGAATTTAGGTTGATGTTATAAGTTTATTAAAATGATAGAATATTATATTGTTTTGAATCTTCATTATTAAAAATGGAATTATGTAGGTTGGGTTGAAGAATGAAACCCAACACAAATAGCTAACATTTTGCTAGTCAATGTGATGAGTAATTTGAAATTAATTATATTGATTAGTAAATGATGAATATCCAGGAAATAGACGGCAAATATAATTCTTAACTATTGACATAAATATTGACTCTAAATATTCTTTACTTCCTACCTCAAAACTCAGCTCCATAATATTTTTTCAGATCTGAAAATAATTAGCGATCACTTATAAAAAATAGAATTATGTAGGTTGGGTTGAAGAATGAAACCCAACACATATAGCTAACATTTTGCTAGTCAATGTGATGGGTAATTTGAAATTAAAAATATGTAAGCATTCAGCTATTAGCAACTCAGCAGTCAGCTTTGAGTTTTTTTAATGAATCAAAGTAAACTAAGCACTCTTTTAACTTCTACTTTTCAACGATATATCTGAGTTGTTAAACCATATAATTTATCGCCGGAAATTATATAAATGTGTCTCAAAAGCTGATAGCTGATAGCTGAGTGCTGTTTGCACAGCATTCCGCAGGAAATGCTTACTAAATTTTATTCTATCTGGTTCATCAAGACAAAACTTTCGATAGTAAAATTGTCAATGATACTATGATAATTAAACCACTACATCCACTTATAATATTCATCCAATTAGTCTTACTATTAAAAAATTCTCCTGTAACCATTCCCAGACAGATTAACCATCCTATTAAAGCAAATATTTTCCAGATAACAGAATTTATTAGTATCGAGATTATTGCTGCGGGAAGAACAACTAAAACTAAAGCAAATGTTGCCAGATAAATTATAGAAAAAATAGTAGATATGATTCGAGAAACCTGCTTAACTTGCACCAATTTTAACTGGATAGAATCTACATCTATTGAAGCATTTTTATCCACCTTGAAATTTAATTGGAATTGTTTTTCTGTAGAAGTAGATGATGCTTCTAGTAAGGATTTTTGAGCTAATATTTGATTAATTAAACCAAAAAATAGGGTTTCTTCTTCTTTTGTCAATCCTTCAATTAGTGAGTTGTTCATTTTATTATGCCTAATGTAAAAGCCATGCAGTATTATAGCATTGAGACAAATATTTACTGTAAATATTTTTTACTTTCTACCTCTCTACTCAGCTCCATAATATTTTTTATGTCTCAAAATAATTAGCGATCGCCTGCAAATTTTCCCAACAAATAATTTTTATTTAGCTATTAACTCCCTAGCAATAAGTATTCAGCTATTAACATAATTTATGTAATTAATTTCTATAGGTAGTTAATAAAATATTTGATAATTAACAAAAGATTTGATTTTTTGACTTGAGTTGTTCTGAATCATTAATTATAGTTGTTTAACTTAAAAATAAGATGTTTTTTTATCTAAAACTTCGTCATAGCAAGAAAGCTTTGTCTCAATCTAAAGTTAAATGACTATATATATAGCAATCCTATTTTATTTGTGTATAAAAATTTTACTGCTTTTCGGGAATAGGTAATGGGTAAGAGTTTAGGAATTTATTTCTGGTTTTTTGAATTGTTACAATCAATTTAGGATTCCTATAAAAGGGTTAGGGAGGTTAGATGCAACCTAAGGATTCAGCTATTAGCTATCAGCAATAAAAACATCAACTTTAAGAAGGATATTTAAACGAATATATATATGCTGGAAAACAGAATTTTGTACTCAGAAAAATTTCTGATTTATCGGGAACCGTATCATAAAGCTTTTAGTTTTAGATAAAAGCAATAGCTGACTTCTGAATACTTACGATGCAACCTCCCTTCGTAGTTTATATCAAAAAAAACAAAACAATGAACAAGCAAAATGTCTGTGCTACTAAACTATTAAAACTTATAATTTTGCTCTTTTATCCACAAACTTAAAGGTACAGCTTTTCCTTGAGAATTAACTTTTACTTCTACCACAAAAGGGATGTCTTCTTCTGAATTAATACTACGTTGTACTTCTTGAATATTTTGATTAATTTTTTCTCGTCTATTCTCTGGCATATAATAAGTTTCTAAACCGTATATAACTCTCCAACCATCAAATTTTCCTTGAATAGCTATTTGATTATCTGGTAAATTTTCTGGCATTTTTGCACTTACTGCCACAGGTTGCCAAACTTTCGGAATATCTGAATTTTCTATTTTTTTAGGAGCAGCTAAAGTTACATAAATATTAGTTTGATTATTTGCATAAAATCTGCTAGAAGTTTCTAATTCAAATTGATTCCAACCTGGAAGTTTACTTAAATTATCTTTGCTGGAAATGTCATAACTTAATACTTGATAATAACCGCGCAAAAAGTCATAAGGATCTACAGGTGCAGTTTGTAAAATAACTGTTTTACCTGTAATGTGAGTATAAATAGCTTGAGCAGGAACTGACAAAATTAATGTTAATTGCAAACTTAAAGGCAAAAGAAATCGCCAGATAGGTATTTGTTTTGTGAGAGATTTCTTTTCATTAATAGGTAAGTTTATCTCTTGAGTATTATCTTGATTTTTAGTTGATAAATTGTTTTGACTAAAAGGGTTAGAAAATTTCATTTTAGTATCTCCTGTGTTAAGAAGGAAGAAGGAAAAAGGAAGAAGGAAGAAGGAAGAAAATAATAGATAATTGATAATTATAGCAATCCTAAATAGGTTGTAAAATTTTATCGTAGGGGTTTGGTATCCAAACCCAAGCGTCAGGGATTTAGGGAGCAAACCCCTAAAGTTTTTTTCTCACGAATAATTTCAAATCGCTCTAATTATCCATTAGAGATATACCAATCCTATTTTATTTGTGTCAAAAATATTCAGGACTTAGGGAAAGATACTATATATAGAATATAGAGTTTAAAAACTATAGCGCTAAGGGGTTTGGATACCAAACCCCTACAGTTTTTTTTGAGGAATGATTTCACATTGCTCTAATGGATAATTTTAGACATATAGCAATCATATTTTATTTGTGTCAAAAATTTAGTTGCTTTGGGGTAAAAGGTGAGAGTTTAGGAGTTGATTTCTAGTTTTTGAATTGTGACAACATAAGCACAGATTGCTATAGTTTTCATTATCAATTATTTATTATCAATTGATAAATGACGTTCGTACCACAAACCAGCAACTATTACTCCTACACCACATAAAATAAGTACAAAAGACTTCAGTAATAATCCAGTATTGTACTCAAAAGTACGACTAACAATTTGTAAAGTTAGCAACACTAAACCACCCCAAAAAGTACCTCTATTTCCTCTTGCTAATCCAATTCTAATTAAACCTGCTGCCAAGAGAAACATTTCTATATTAATAATAAAAGTGGCTATTTCTGGAATTTCATTAATACTCAAATGCCAAAAACATAATATGGCTGTCACTACAATCAAACCTAAAACTATACCACTAACTAAATCTAATCGCCAACTTTGAGAATCTCTTTGATTTGGTCTTGCTAAAAACAACCATTCCGTAACAGTTAATCCGACAAATATTAAAACTTCAGCTAAAGTTAACCATTGAACTTCTAATGATTCCCCGAAATAATATTCTAATGAAAAGTTCTGCCAAAATCCTCGAAAAGATATCAAGAAAAATCCAATACTCAAATACCAAATAGCTAAATTTCTGGCTAGAGGTTGAAAAATTCTGCTATCTATTTTAGGCAAAATAATATCATCATAACCCCACAATAATGCTGGAGGTAAAACTAAAGCGATCGCTCCCCATAAACCATGATTTGATAAATTAAAAACTAGGAATAAACTAATCTCTAAAGCTATCAGTATTATCAATATAGATAGAAAGAAAATTATTCGGGAATTGCGCAAATAAGCCAGGGGAATAAATAACAATACTCCCACCAAAGACATATATTCTATGATGAACTGTAACCAAGAAAATTCTCCTGGGGAAAATACAGTTGATAACCCCATAAAATAGCCTAATCCTATCAAGAGAATAGCCATAATTCCCAGAGAAGTTATTTGTAAACTATAAGCCATTACTAAAACTCCTAATCCCCAAACAATATATAATCCGTAGGGAGAACCACCAATATGAAACATTTGAGCCATTAGTGCTATATTTGCGCCTAAAATTAAGGCTCCAAATATTAATAATCCATGACCTAATTTTGGTTTTTTATTAGTAGTATTAAGTAGAGTATTTTGCTGTCGCCATAGATAAAAACCAACCGTATTAACTCCAATAAATAAAGTTAATAATAGTAATGTTTTTACTTCTCGCGACCACTCTTGCCAGTTAGCAGAAACAAAAGTAATTATACCTAGTCCTAGAAGCATACTACCTAGAGAAATTAAGATAGTAATAAAACGAGAACTAGCAGCCTTTTCTAAACAATCAAATTGGTAACGTTCTGATAGTTGTTGATACAAAATATCATCAATTAATCCTTCTGTTTGCCATAGTTTCGTTTCTTTACGGAGCTGGCGACGAAACTTTTCTGTAATCATTTTATTTTTAGAATAAGTTAGGAATTTACAGCAAATTTTAGGTATACAGGGAATAGGGAATACTTAACTGGGAATAGGGAATAGGGAATACAGAAATAGGAGAAAAATCAAATAGGGAATACTTAACTGGGAATAGGGAATAGGGAATACAGAAATAGGAGAAAAATCAAATAGAGAACACTTAACTGGGAATAGGGAATAGGGAATAGAGAAATAGGAGAAAAATAAAATATAGATGTACCTTATGACTGTGGGAAACACTATATCGCTGTATATAAGTTATTGTAGCAATTAAAAATTTTAACTTAAATTCATAGATGCCAGTTGCAAAATTGCCACATTTATCTAATTTTATTCTTGAAAAAACCGGGTTGATTTTATAGTAAGCATTTAGCAATCAGCTATCAGCTATCAGCTATTATTCTTGGTCTGGGATAAAAGCTTTATTTAAACTCTTTCCTTAAGAAATATTATTAAGGTAAATGTATAAGCTTTTCAGATTACAAAAATGCTAGAAAAATCCTGAAATAAACCGTATTGAGGTACTGATAACTGATAACTGAAATAACCCGGTTTTTGACTTTTTTTTAGGAGAAAATAAGTACCCTAATTTAACAATTAACAATCCCATTTTTAATCATGCTTCAGGATTTAATGGTTTTCCTGAACCTTCATAATTTTCATCTCCTCCTACTCCTAACTGTTGACGACCATTCCGAATTACCTGAAGCATATCCGTTAACTGTTGTTCAATAGTATTAAGTACATGATCTGCATAGTCATCAGCACCATTCTGAATTTCATCAGATTCGGCGATCGCTCTAGCTCTCATTTCTTCTAATTCTTGTTGAGCTTGATAACGAATTTGTTCAATTTCAGCAATAGTAGCTTGTTGAATAGCTTCACAGTCTAGCTGCACCTGGTTTCTCAGTTGGTCTGCTTCCTGTTTAGCTTGCTGTACAAGGCCCATTTCATTTAAAAGTTGGGAAGCTCGTTGTTCAGCATTTTCGATAATTTCTTCTGCATAAAGTTCAGCTTCTTGCAAAATTTCATCCTTATGTCGGACAATCATTTCTGCTTCTTGAAAAGCAACTGGTAAATTCAGACGTACTATATCTAATTGGTCTAATAATTGTTCTTCATCTATTAAAGTACGTCCCATAAATGGTATTCTAGGACTATCGAGAATAATCTCTTCGAGTCGATTTAATTCTCTCTGGATATCTACTCCAGGGGAAGCACTGGAAGATTCTCCCTCGACATTTTGTCCACTTACTTCTGGTTCAATATTGGCTGAGTTTTGTCGTAACATTTATAAATATCAATAGCAATGTGTTTAGGAACAAGATGATCTACAGAGCCACCAAAAATGGCGATTTCTTTAACTACACTACTGCTTAAAAAGCTATATTCATTAGAGGTAGCTAAAAAAACTGTCTCTATATCGGACGATAAGGTTTTATTGGTGTGGGCCATCTGCAATTCTTTTTCAAAATCTGAAAGAACCCGAAGACCTCGAATTAGGACTTGAGCTTGTCGCATTTTTGCATAGTTTACTGCTAAACCGTCAAAACTGGCTACCTCTACATTAAGCAAATGTTTTGTGGAATGACGGATTTGCTCTAAACGTTTTTCTAATGTAAATAATGGGGTTTTACTGGGATTTTGGAGTACGGCCACAATGACATTTTCAAATAGTTTACAACCTCGTTCTATAATGTCTATATGACCGAGGGTAATAGGGTCGAAACTGCCTGGATAAATTGCAATCAAAATATCAGTTATGTAAAAGTTACTGAAGTATTTTAACAAATTAGGGAGAAATAATTAATCATGGATAATTAATAATTAATAATGGATAATGAATCAAAATACTAAAATTCCTCGAATAACTATCTTATTTTAGAGCATATAAATATAAAAGCTTTTTAACTTATTACAGGGATTTTCCAACTAAATAATTATAAACTACCTATTGAAAAGGAGAGGCTTTCAACCGAATGGAACAATTAGGGCTGATTAAATATCAAAGCATTTATAGATTAAAGATAAGTGCCTTTTTATTTATTTATGTCGAAAAAAGTTCCGGTTTTTTATCTAGTCTCAAAATGGTAAAGTTTTGACCCTGAAAATTCTGAAAATTTCCCCGTACAGATAGTCTAAACTGTTCCCTATTTCCTTACTTTACTAACAAGACTTTTTCAGCCAACCCTAATTATCTATTATTTCCCCTATTCCTTATTTTTGGGAGATGTGTATTAAAAAAAAATTTATTAAGAACTTAAGGAGTATAAATTGACAGATATAAATAAACAAAAAGCATTATCATTACTAAGACAAGCTTTAAATAATTCCACTGCTAAATTTAGGGATGGTCAATGGGAAGCAATAGAAGCTATTACTAAATATCAAAACCGTCTATTAGTTGTGCAACGTACTGGTTGGGGAAAAAGTTTTGTCTATTTTTTAGCAACCCGTTTACTTAGAGATAAAGGTAAAGGTATTACTCTCTTAATTTCCCCACTTTTAGCATTAATGCGAAATCAAATTTCTGCTGCCCAACGAATTGGAATTAGGGCGGAAACAATTAACTCCAGCAATTCGGAAGAATGGGAAAAAGTAGAAAATAATTTAAGAGCAGGAAAAGTAGATATATTATTAATTTCTCCAGAAAGATTAGCTAATGAAAACTTCCGAGAAAATATCTTACTTCCCATAGCTAAAAATATAGGATTATTTGTAGTTGATGAAGCTCACTGTATTTCGGATTGGGGGCATGATTTTCGCCCAGATTATCGACGCATTGTCAGAATTTTACAAGCTTTACCAGCAAATATTCCTGTGCTTGCTACTACGGCTACTGCTAATAATAGAGTTGTGAATGATATTGTTGTTCAGCTAGGAGAAAATCTGAAAATATCAAGAGGTTCATTAACTAGAGATAGTCTCCAATTACAAAATATTTATCTGTCATTTGCTCCGGCTCGTTTAGGATGGTTAGCGGAACATTTACCTAATATTTCTGGTAGTGGAATTATCTACACTTTAACTGTGAGAGATGCAGAAAGAGTTACTGATTGGTTAAAGTTTCAAGGAATAAATGCAGCAGCTTATCATAGTAATAAAGATACAGCAGAACGAGAAGCATTAGAACAACAATTATTGAATAATGAAATTAAAGCATTAGTGGCAACTGTAGCTCTCGGAATGGGTTTTGATAAACCAGATTTAGGATTTGTTATTCATTATCAACGTCCTGGTTCAGTAGTACATTATTATCAACAAGTAGGTCGTGCTGGTAGGGCAGTAGAAAATGCTTATGGTATTCTTTTAAGTGGTGGAGAGGATGAAGAAATTACTAATTATTTTATTGAGACGGCTTTTCCTCCAGAAGCTCATAATCAACAAGTTTTAAATGCTCTAAATCAAGCTGAAGATGGTCTTTCTCTTCCCATGTTAGAGGAACATTTGAATCTGGCTAATGGGCAAATAAATAAAGTGTTGAAGTTATTCTCTATTGAGACTCCATCCCCAGTCAAAAAAATCGGTTCAAAATATTATGCTACTCCTATTAATTATCAAACAAACACAGAAAAAATAGAAAAATTGATTCAAATACGTCGTCAAGAACAAGGGAGAATGAGAGATTATATGGAGAGTCAAGAATGCTTAATGGAATTTCTCAGAAAAGAACTAGATGACCCAAATTCTCACCCTTGTGGTAAATGTGCTATTTGTTTAGGAAAACCAATTTTGTCAGAGAATGTTTCCTCAAAATTTGTGACAGAAGCTGTAAATTTTTTACGAAGTAGCGAACAAATTATTGAACCTGGCAAACAATGGCCGAGAGATGCTTTATCAATTTATAATTTCAATGGCAATATCTCTCAAGAATTACGAGCAGAAATTGGGCGATCGCTCTCTCTTTGGAATGATGCTGGTTGGGGTAAACTTGTGAAAAAAGGAAAGTATACAGATAACCATTTTAGTAATAGATTGGTTCAAGCTACATACGACATGATTCAACGTTGGCAACCTCAACTTTTTCCTACTTGGGTAACTTGTATTCCTTCTTTAAATCGTCCGGAGCTTGTTCCTAATTTTGCTGAAAGTCTGGCTAAAAAATTAGGTTTACCTTTTGTACCTTGTGTTGTAAAAATTCGTCAGACTTCACTACAAAAAGAAATGAGTAATAGTTATAAACAAGCTCATAATTTAGATGGTGCTTTTCAAATTAATCATTGGTCAGGAATGAGGGGAAATGTATTTTTAGTAGATGATGTTGTAGACTCAAGATGGACTTTTACTGTGGTTACAGCACTGTTAAGAAAAACTGGTAGTGGTAAGGTTTTTCCATTAACTTTAGCCATGAATCAACTATCAACTTAGAATTCATGCATTTAAAAGTCAAAAGTCAAAAGTTAAGGGAAAATTTAACTGGGAATGGAAAACAGAGAATCAATAGAATATGTAATTAATTCTATATAGATACTTAGCAATTACTATAGTTATAAGATAAAATTGTTGTTCTGACTTTCTACCCCCTACTCCCGACTCCCTACTTTCTAAATATGTAATTAATTCTATATAGATACTTAGCAATTACTATAGTTATAAGGTAGAATTGTTTTTCCGAATTTCTACTCCCTACTCCCTAAAGCCATTGAAAATTATCAGAAAAAAAATGTCTAATCATGTTTTATCTCCAGATGCACAAGCAATAATGTTATTATGTGCTAGCTTTGGTGAAAATAGAAATATCTACCCAGAACCTTTAACCTTAAGTGAGTATAATAGACTTGCCAAAATATTGATAGAAAACCAACTCGGACCAGGAGACTTATTAACTACAAAAGGGTTAAATATTCTGCTAGAAATTGAGGGTAAACAATTCAACGATGAGCGCTTAGTAGCCTTATTAGAAAGAGGTGGAATTTTAGCTATTACTCTGGAAAAATGGGTGAATCAAGGTTTATGGATAATTACCAGAAGCGACAGAAATTATCCGAGAAAATTGAAGCGAAATTTGCAATATTTAGCACCAGCAATTATTTATGGTGTAGGAAATATAGAATTATTAGAAAAAGGCGGATTAGCAATTGTCGGTTCTCGTGATATTAGTGAGGAAGAAAGAGAGTATACAAATACTATAGGAAAACTTTGTGCATCTCAGGGAATTAATGTAATTTCTGGGGGCGCAAAAGGAACAGATATAGAGGCAATGTTAAGTAGTTTAGAAGTTGGTGGTACTGCGGTGGGAGTTTTGGCAGATAGTTTAAATAAAGCGTCTGTTTCTATTAAGTATCGTGAGGGTATTAGGGATGGTCAATTAGCTTTAATTTCTACTTATGATCCTAATTCTAGATTTACTGTTGGTAATGCAATGGGTCGGAATAAGTATATTTATGGTTTATCTGATTATGCTTTAGTTGTAAGTAGTGGTTTTGATCGGGGTGGTACTTGGGCGGGTGCTACAGAGGTTCTACAAAAATATCAGAAAATATCTGTATTTGTGAAGGTTGAAGGAACAGTTAAAAAGGGAAATTTAGCCCTTTTGGATAGAGGAGCAATACCTTTTCCTATAGAACCTTGGAATGATGATTTAAAGGAACTTTTGTTAGGATCAAAAACTGAGTCATTGTCAGAGTTAGAAAGTTCGGTAAATTTATCTAAAGAAACATCAGAATTAAAATCAGAAATTCAGTCAGATTTCTCAGAAAAGAATTTATCTTCAGAGTTAGAAACTCCGATAAATTTATCTAAAGAAACATCAGAACTAGAATCAGAACCTCAGTTAGATTTGTCAGAATTAGAAACTCCGATAAATCTATGTAAAGAAACATCAGAATTAGAATTAGAACCTCAGTCAGATTTATCAGAAAATGATTCATTGTCAGAATTAAAAACTCCAGTAAACATATCTGACAAAAAAACTGAATTAATATTTGCACAAAAACCTAATTTATCCACTTCTGAAATAACTAATCAAAGTATTTATAAAAAAGTCTTGCCAATCATCCTAGAAAAATTAACACAACCATACAAAGAAAAAGATTTAGTTAAAAGATTAGAAGTGCGAACTGGTCAATTACGCAATTGGTTAAAAATAGCCACAGAAGAAAGAAAAATAATCAAAAATAAGAATACAAAAGAATATGAAATTGTTGCTAAAACTCAAAAAAATCAAACTTCAACACAGCAATTAAGTATCTATCAAGCAGTATTACCAATCATACTTGATAACTTAGAAAAACCACAAAAAGATAAAAATTTAGCTACAAAGTTAAATGTAAATATTAGTCAATTACAAGATTGGTTAAAAATAGCCACAGAAGAAAAAAAAGTAATTTCAGAAAAATCTAATATTTATGTAATCTCCCCAAAAAAAGACATCGAAAAATTACCTGTATTTGATGCAGTAGAAGATGATGAAGAAGAAGGATTAGATTGGTGAAAAAGTAATGAATAATGAAGAATTAATAATGAAGAATTAATAATTAATAACTGATATACCAATTCCCACAGTTATACTCCCCTACTCCTGTAGAGACCTTGCATGCAACATCCCTACCCTACTCCCTAAAACAAATGAAAATTTACCACAAAATATCCGACTGGTTAGAAACTAAATGGGTAAAACCAGCTTACGCAGGTGGTTTGCTCGGAACATTATCAATATTTTTCTTCGGTGCCGCCACAAACACAATGGCAGGATGGCTATATTTAATTAGTGGCATCAGTTTCGCATTATTAGGAATGGGTGCCCTTTTACCAGGGCGATCGCTACGTCAAATCAAAGTACGTCGCCATCCTATTCAACCGATAACCGTAGGTGACAGTTTAGCGATCGCTCTCACCATAGAAAACCCCACTAACCAACCATTAGCATTACTGCAACTCCAAGACGACATTCCCTCCGTCTTAGGAAAACCAGTAAAACAAGCAATAGAAGTTATCCCCCCCAAAGAAACTTACCATTGGTTGTATTACCTCCCCACCGAAAAAAGAGGTATATATAGATGGCACGATCTGCAACTGCGAACCGCTGCACCTCTAGGTTTATTCTGGTGTCGTCGCAGTCGAAATGCTAAAGCGATAGCCATCGTGTATCCTACTATTTTACCCCTGAGTAGTTGCCCTATCATAGATCAACTTGGTCAAGAAAAAAGTCGTCAACTGCACGAACATAGTCATTATCAAATGGCTTCGGAAGGGTTAACTCGGACATTGCGTCCATATCGGTTTGGCGATCCTAGTCGTTTAATACATTGGCGAAGTAGTGCGCGTTATGGGGAGTTGCGAGTTCGGGAATTAGAAGTATCTCAGGGAGGAGAAGAAATTATCATTTGTCTCGATAGTGCTGCTGACTGGGAGCCTGAGAATTTTGAAACTGCGGTAACTGCTGCTGCTTCTTTATATTTTTATGCTAACCGTTCTTTGTTAAATGTTCAACTTTGGACTGCTGCTACTGGGTTGGTACATGGTAATTTAGCTGTGTTGCAAACCTTAGCTGGAGTTAAATTTGGGGAAGAAGTTGTGGCAGGAAAACCTCCGGAAAGAGCTTTGGTTTGGTTGACAGAAAATTTGGTTAGTTTAGCTTCTCTTCCTCCTGGAAGTAGATGGTTATTATGGTTAAATGAGTCTATTTCTGCTGCCAAAGAAATACCAAAATTTGAACATTGTTCTGGTTTAGAAATTAGTTCTAATCAACCTTTAGAATTTCAACTACAGTCTAATATTTTAGGGAGTAAGGAATAGTAAGACCTCTCCCCCAACCCCTCTCCTGCAAGGAGAGGGGAGCATTTTCTCCCCCTTCCCTTGCAGGGAAGGGGGTTGGGGGGTTAGGTCTTAGCCTTTTGTAACTATCATATAAGTGTAAAATTGTCAAGATGCAAAATTTTAACCGAATTTTTCCTGTAAAGTAGCTTTGTGTAGTAAAATTAATATAATTAACCAGTACCATCGTATAACAAACAAATATTATGACCTTAACCACAGAAAACAAGAAATTATCTAGTGACAAATCTTTAGAGGCGATGAAAAAGTTCGCTGAAAAGTATGCTAAGAATACAGATACTTATTTTTGTGTAGACCCATCAGTTACTGCTGTGGTAATTGAAGGTTTAGCCAAACATAAAGATGAATTGGGCGCTCCTCTATGTCCATGTCGTCATTATGAAGATAAAGAAGCAGAAGTAAAAGCTACTTATTGGAATTGTCCTTGTGTACCAATGAGGGAACGTAAAGAATGTCATTGTATGTTGTTTTTAACTCCAGATAATGATTTTGCTGGCGAAAAACAAGAAATTACTCAAGAAGAATTAGAGTCAACTAGACAAAATATGTAGCCATTTTGTAGCCATTTTGTAGGGTGCGTTACGCTTCGCGCTCCACACCCTACTGAACTGATAATTAATAACTGAAATGATTTCTGAACAAGAAAAAATTCCCCAAGAATTTTGGCAGGGAATAGCAGAATTTAACGAACAACAATTCTATAAATGCCATGATACTTTAGAAGCTTTATGGTTGGAAGCTGGAGAACCTGAAAGGACTTTTTATCAAGGGATTTTACAAATAGCAGTAGGACTTTATCATGCTGGAAATGAAAATTGGCGTGGTGCGGTTATGTTGTTGGGAGAAGGTATTAGGAAATTGGGTTATTATCAGCCTAATTATTGGGGAATTAATGTTGATAAATTATTGACAGAAAGTAGTGAATTATTGAAACATTTGCAAATATCTGGACCTGATAAAATTGCTGATTTTGTGCGTGATGCTTCAAATAATAAATATCCGAAAATATTAACAATAAAAGATTAATTATCTAGTCAATTAATTGTTTGGTTAACAAGACTTAATCCGGCAAAATATGCTGAATTTGACTTTAATTAAATCAAGCGATCGCTTTCTTATATGGAAAAGTAGGGTTTTCACTAAAAATTGATCGAATAATTAGATCAAAAAAAAAGTATAACAACAGACTTAGGAAAACAGTTTATTCAGTTTATAAAAAATCCACTTGACTTAAGAACAAAATAATAAATATCTGTTCCTAGCAAAATTTCCTCTTTTATTTTTATTTTTAATAACTTCAAAGGTTGGGTTAGCTCATAAATCAACTTAAATAAACCCAACCTTTCACAAAATTAATTATTTCTCTCATTCTCGATTCGATCAATTTTAGCTATTAATAAACTCCAGTTAGTAGCAATAATTCTTTGATTAGTAACATGATCGTAAGCTTCCCATTCTTGAGAAAGTTCTGTATCTTGCCAAATAAACCAGTTGCGATAAATTTCTCCACTGTCAATATCACCACATAGAGATAACCAATCATCTCCTGTAAAATATTCTATTTCTTGCATCACTAAATTAAGTTCAGCTATACTTAAAAATGTTTCTAAGTCATTATTATTTATCTGAGAATTTTGAGGGATTTTGCTTTCGTTTATTAATGTGTATTTCATAGTTTTTATCCAATTTTATTTATCAGTAACACAACCTTCCAGGTTGTTACAGCCTACAAGGCTGAAATGCAAATAGTTATGAACAACCTTCCAGGTTGTTACAGCCTACAAGGCTGTGTTACAATTTGAGCTTCAATATCACCTATTTTTTCCTCTAAAGTATCTTTTTGAGCACCAAAGCTATCATAACTAAAATAAAAATGACCAAGAACTCTTCCCTGATAACTACGTTTTGTAAATTTCCAACCTGGTTCCAGAAAAATTTTCATTGCTCCATTACTTATTCCCCCAGTTCCACCTATTAAAATTCTATCTCCTTTTAAAGAAGTTCCCCATAATTTAATTTCACCATCAATATTTTGTAAAGTTAATCTATAGTCCACTGATAAATCATAATCATCTACCCTTATTGAATAACCATTACTATCAGTAGCTCGTCCACAAATACCAGTAAAATTAAAGTCTAATAGTAAAGGTTCCACCAAAATTGGATATAATTCACTTTCACTTTCACTCCAACAAAGTCTTTCATTAGAACGCTGCTCTAAAACTATCAGTTTATAACGAGGAACTTCATCTTCGTTTAAATTACTTAGAGGTATTGCGATAGCAATAACTTGGTTTTGATTAATTTCTACTTCATCAAAGGTGTAATTTGCTTGAGCAGGAGTGACAGAATTAATACTTAAAAATATAGTTGTTAAAAGAGTAGAAACGGAATTACGAATAAAATTTTTCATTTTTAGTTAGCTCTGATTTTTGATTTTGTACTCTTAAAGCTTAAATAAAATCATAAGTTCCTGTGGAGAATATTAGGAACTTAATTGAAAAGAACTGCAAAAAATATCGAAAAGTTAGAATTGCCTAGATAGTTAGGTTTAAAGACTCCAGCAGTCAAAATATTATTAATTAGTTAACTTCCTTAAATTAGAAAAAATTTCTTATCTTCGTTAATATAGTATAGCTGTAAAAAATGATTTGTGAGAAAAAACTTTAGGGGTTTGGTCTTCAAACTCCTTTGCACTTGGCTTGGGTCTGCCAACCCCTGCAATAAAATCTTATAGTGTAATAGGGGTAGGTTGGTTGGTTGGTTGGGTTTCACTTCGTTTAACCCAACCCAACCTGACTACACTACTGTAGGGGTTTGGTCTCCAAACTCCTTTGCACTTAGGGAAAGGAAACCCAACCTGACTACACTACTGTTGGGTTTCGTTCCTCAACCCAACCTACGTCTCACGAGGGAGCAAGATACTTCCACTGCTATATCCTGTGAGATCAAATTCGGCGGTTAACTCCTACAAATGTTGTATGGTTTAATCTTTTGCCTAAGTTCTGTTAAAATAAAAACTACAACAATCGTAAATAGGTTGTAATATTTTACCATAGGAATTTGGAAGCTAAATCCCTTATGGGTTTTGGTTTGGAGACCAAACCAAAACAGCTTTTTCTGTTGTAAAAGTTAAAGTAGAGAATTTCTACTCCCTACTCCCTCTCTTGGTCGATTCGATATGGCGAGGAAACCCGCTCTTGCAGAGCCGCTCCGAAGTACGCCATTCCTCGACCGCTACTCCCTACTCCCTATTAAAAATGGAAAAAAAATCAAAACGCGATCGCGGACGAATTCTGACAACTTCTGGACTAAAAAAGTTAAATGAAGCTATTGATGAATGGAAACAGCAATATAACCTCAGAGGTACTCTAGTAGAAATTGAAGCAGAGTCTGGGGTGGGTTCGGACACTATCAGTAAAATTCGACAGGGTAGAGTCGGTGCAGACTTAAGCAAAATTCAACAACTTTTTGCTGCTTTTAGTCTCACATTGGATGAAACCGATCACCGTTCTGGAAAACAAGGTTCATCTTCAACAGAGTCGGAAACTCTGGGGGAACTGTTACCAATACTAAATAATGAACAAATAGTCAGTCAAAATAGTTCTCAAGTTTTCATTAGTTATCGCAGTCAAGACCCAGACCAAGAATTAGCGCGACAGTTTGAAACTGCTCTGACTGCTGCTGGTCATCAGGTGTTTATGGCAGCAGATCATATTCGTCTAGGAGAAAATTGGTTTCAGCGAATAAATGAAGAGTTGAAACGATGTGATTATTTACTGTTGTTTTTGCCTCCTCAGTCTGCGCAAAGTGAGTTGCTGACTTATCAAGTACAACTGGCGAAGGAGTTACAATTTTCTCGACCAGACCGTAAACCTATAATTTTGCCGATACGGGTAGGTTTTTCTCTGAGTACACCTCTTAACCATGACTTGCGCGGTTATCTCTATCGTATTCAACAACGGGAGTGGCGATCGCCTGAAGATAGTGTAGTTATTTTGAAGGAAGTTTTGACTTTGTTAGCTACTTCACCAGAAAATTTAGCGCCGGAAATAGAGGAGGAAAAAGATGTTCAAAACCCTGAAGAAATTAGTAGCATTGTATCAGGAAGTCGCCCTCCTTTACCTGCTGCGGAACCAGAAATACCGGGCGGACAAATTGATGTGGCATCGACTTTTTATATGGAACGCCCACCTATTGAGGAACGTTGTTATCAAACTATATTACAACCGAGTGGTTTAATTAGAATTAAAGCGCCAAGACAGATGGGTAAAACTTCTTTAATGGCAAGAATTTTACATCATGCTGGAGAGGCAGGATATCGGACTGTACCTTTGAGTTTTCAGTTAGTAGATAAGGAGGTTTTTAGTAATCTTGAACAGTTCTTAAAATGGTTTTGTGCGTATGTGGGAAGAGAGCTAAGTTTACCAAATCAATTAGATGATTATTGGGATGATATTTTTGGCAGTAAAGTTAATTGTAAGGATTATTTTGAGAAGTATTTATTAGCTCAAATAGATACTCCTTTAGTATTAGGTATTGATGAAATTGACCGGGTTTTTCAATATCCTGATATTGCTGAAGATTTTTTAGGATTATTAAGAGCTTGGCATGAGGAATCCAAGCGACGTGCGATTTGGAAAAAGTTAAGGTTATTGATGGTACATTCGACAGAAGTTTATATTCCCATGAATATTAATCAATCTCCTTTTAATGTGGGATTACCGATAGATTTACCAGAATTTAATCAACAGCAAATTCAGGATTTAGCATCGCGACATAATTTGAATTGGTCCGCATCAGAAGTTGAGAAGTTAATGGCAATTGTTGGGGGGCATCCTTATTTAGTTAGGGTGGCATTATATCATATTTCTAAACAGGATTTAACCTTAGAAGATTTACCAGAAAATGTAACTACTGAAACCGGAATTTATAGCGACCATTTACGACGACATTTATGGAATTTAGAAGAACATCCAGAGTTAGTTGAAGCGATGAAAAATGTAATTTCAGAAAGTTCGAGTCGGCAGTTAACCGGGATGTTAGGTTTTAAATTAGATAGTTTAGGTTTAGTCAAATGGGATAATAATAAATGTTATCCGAGATGTGAATTATATCGTCAATATTTTCAAGCTCATTTGTAGTTGCTAGGGGCGGGTTTTTTCCAGAATCTTGATACATAACATTAATTTACCTAAACCCAGTTATCAGTTCGTAGGGGCGGGTTTCACCAAGAATCTTGTTATAACTGATTGACTTTTCTAAACCCGCCCCGTCCAGTGGGTCTGGGGGCGGGTTTATTTAATTTAATATTCATATCTATAAATATGTCTTGTGATTTTTCGGGAACTGTAACCCGCCCCTACATTGGTGGCAAAATTGAATGTGGGATGGTGATGTTAAGTTTTCTGTTCATAGCTGGCAAAAAAATGGTTGAATTATAACACTATGATTATAGATTAATGTAGATTTTTTAGCACATATTTAGAATAGTGTCAATTGGGAGCGATCGCCAAGCTAACAAAAAAAATAATCCCTATATCCGTGGCATAATCTGTGTCGAGCTACTAGGGAGCGATCGCTAATAATATGTTAAAATCTGAAGGGGATAATTTTGGAACTGATAAATTTAAAATGCACTTTTTTCCCTCGGCAAGTTCCGGCTTGAAATACAAAGTTTTAAGTTTACCTCCTAACTTTCCTCTAGACAATAATAATTCTGAACAGGGAGTTTGTACAATGGCTTATGCTATTCGGGGAGCATTTACGGATTCTCAACATTCTTGATCTTTAGGAATCTTACCTTTTGCTGACCCGAATCAACCAAGAACGGCAAATATTATTAGACGACCAGAACATGAAATTTGGAAATTACAAGATAGTGAAAAATTGTCTGAATTTTTTGAGAAAGCTTTTCTACAAATACCAATAAACGAAATAGTTTCATCAGAAGAGAAAGAGCGTTTTGCTAAAAGTGAAGGTGGATATTTTCCTATTCCTCAATATTGTTCAGGGTTACATTTTTTATTATCAAATACAGATAATTCTGCTGGAATAGTTTTATTAGGAGATGCGGTACATTGTTTTCCTCCCGACCTTGGGCAAGGTGTAAATTCTGCTTTGGAAGATGTGTTTATATTCGAGCGATCGCTTACTGAAACTAATTATATTATCTCTGAAAGTTTGCCATTATTTGAGTCTTTGCGTTCTCCAGAGATCAAGCCATACGTTTGAGTCAAGCTGCTTTTCCTTGGCAATATAATCAAGATATTCTGGGTAAACGACTGTGGAGTATTAACTTTTTTGTTGGGTTATTGTTGAATAAAATATTGCCTTTTATTTTTGCTCCTCCTGCTTTGATAATGATTCAAAACCATAAACTTAGTTATGGTGAAATATGGTCTATGGCTGAAAGAACAACTATCTATATATATGTCTTGGGAATAGTTTTAATTTTCGGAAGTTTAGCTTGATCGTTTGATAATTTTTAGTGGTACTAAAATTAATAAGTCAGTTAAAAGGTATGATTATTAAAATCAAATAATTTCTGTTCCCTCCCCCTCCCAATGACAATATTGAGCTGTCATTGCGAGGCAGTGATAGAAATAGTTAATCTTTAGGAGTAATCATTAACTTAGCCCTAGGCAAAGCTTTCCCTAAAGGTAGCAATCTCTTAACATATCCAATATATCGAAGAGATTGCTTCGGGGGGTGTTGGGTGATTCAAATCAAAATAATTTCTGTTCCCTTTCCCCTCGCCATGACTATTTTGATTATATACGAAATCAGCACGGATTTATGAAAAATTATTGCGCAATAGTTTGAGACTACTACCTGATAACTGATAACTGATAACTGTTTTACGTCCAACCTCTGAAAAAGGTATTTTCCTGCCAAACACTTGCTGTTTTCTGTTCGATCACTCCCATGTCCTGCTGACTCAACTGCTGAAACTCCTGCGCTACCCTCACATTCGACTGCAACATCTCTACCGACTCCGTCGCAATAATACAACAATGTACCCCAGGTAAAGACAAAACATATCCCATCGCCTCCTGCATATTCAAAATTCCTGGTTTGAGCAACCTACCGTAAGCAGGTATTTTCATCCCAATAACACCGACATTTTTTTGTTGCGCTACTGGCAAAACTGTGGAAGCAAAAGGTCGTGGATGATGTTGATCGGCAGCATTAAGAGAAACCAAAGCTGTATCAAACGGATAACGACGCAACCCCTCAGCAATAACATCGGGTTCGTGATGACCTGTGATTCCGGCAAACTTGACTATTCCTTGTTCCTTTGCCTCCTCCATCGCTTTTATAGCACCTTGGGAACCGAAAATTTCATCTAAAGTTTCCATAAACGAAACATGATGTAACTGCCACGAGTCAAGATAGTCGGTATTTAACCGTTTTAGCGATCGCTCCAACTCTTGCCATGCTCCATCCCGATCTCGTCTTGCTGTTTTACTTACCAAAAATACATTTTTTCTGTAAGCAGGCAAAACTTTTCCCAGATGTGATTCACTTGCTCCGTAACTAGCAGCAGTATCAAAATATTTAATTCCTAAAGATAGAGCAGTTTCAATAATAGCGATCGCTTCTTTTTCTTGTCGGCTTTTATCTACAGGTGTTTTTCCTGCTCCCCCCAAACCTAAAAGTGGTACTTTTATGCCTGTTTTGCCTAATATTTGTTCTGGCATTTTGGATGTAGTTGGGATTTCTACTGATGCTACTTTTGTTTGAGTTTGGTTATTGATGGCTGCACCACCGATGATGCCACCTGTAACTGCCAGAGTGGTTAGTATTAAGTTACGTCGAGTTGTTTTTTTGTACATAGTTATTTATAGTTTTTTTGACATTATAACAATTATAAAAAATTATGTTTTTTGTGACAGCATATTTCATCTTATGTAAGGTAAAGTTGTGACAGGCAAGATGTCTATGTTGCAGGTTTTATTATTAATATTTTTATTTCATATAGTTGGAATTTACTGTATATTATACCATTTCTAAAAAGTCAGGCTATACTTGGAACCCTGCAAAAATAACTAGAAAAATTACAGAGGTTATTTAACAATACAATTACATCAAGAAATAGTATTTATAAATAGAAAATACAAGTATAGCAAAGTTTTTGAGAAATGGTATTACTTACTTATTTTCGGTTAGCAAATATCAATTCTATAATCTAGTTCAACAGTTGTCTCTATCGACGAAGCGGAAGGAATCTCATATCTTTGCGGATATTGCTTCCTTCCACAGTGTTACCGCTCGCAATGACTTAGATATAGTTATTATCCAGATTTGATATTTATAGGACTTACGCAAAGAAACCGGGTTTCTAGGATAAATCGTTGTTTTGAGCAATAGATGTCTACGCTGGTACCGGGTTTCTGGGTTCACATGGCTTTAGTCCTGATTTATATAAAATCTAAAAATCCAACTCTACAAATAAGTCTGCAACTGCTAAGGTAAAACCTGGTAAAATATCTTCTCCATCTAAATTATCAGTAATTTTTAATAATTTATCTGGCTCTGGTTTATGATCAACTAAAATTGATTTTTCATCAGGATTAATTACCCAAACTAACCGACAGCCATTTTCAAAATATTCAACAATTTTCTGATGAAGTTCCTCAAACATATTATTAGGAGAAATTATCTCCACTGCCAAATCAGGAGCGCCTTGAAAATAACCTTTTGGTAATCGCTTTAATCCTAACAAACAGTCTTTAGAAACAAAAGAAATATCTGGAGAACGTTTATTTCCCGATTTTAAATTAAAAGCTGTGCTGGAGTCGCAAGTTACACCTAATTTTTGAGGACGAACATACAACTTTCTTAAGCCATATAAATAAACAGCAATATTGCTATGTTCCATTCCCGAAGTTCCCATATCAACTAATTCTCCATTAACTAATTCATAATGATTATCATCTTTAGATAATTCTATAAATTCTTCATCTGTTAAATTGTTTTTATCAGTTGCTATAATCATAAGTCTATCCTGCTATCTTGAGTCTGTAGCATAGGCATCTTACCTGTCATATTTATAAGCATTTAGCCGTCATAATTCATATTTTAGCTATTGTTTTTGGTTTGAGGTTTCAACCCTACCTATAATTTATAAATATCTTTATTTAATACAAAGTTTTGTATTAATCATGACTTACGCAGATAACCATATATAGTAAAGGTGAATGGTATTCGCCCCTAAAGGTTTTGCATATTCTCTTATATTGCTTAAGTCCTGTTTATAATATTTATAATAGATAGTTTTAAAGTCCAGGTCTTACAGCTAATTTTTAAAGTGAATATTAAGCCTATAAATTCCCTAGTATACTTAGGTTTTATAAGTTATTTTCAAGTAAGTTTATAATTACTAAAAGCTAGGTCATTTCAGTTATCAGTTATCAGTAGAGAGTGAGCTTCCGACTAAAGCTGGAGGCTGGAAATACTGAGTTAAGTGTTTTTTAATCCCCTATCCAAGGGGAGGCTTTATACCTAATTTTTTGTTAATATAAGACTTTTGGAGAAGTTTACGCTCTCAGATATTATTGCTGATAGCTGAGGTGCTAATAGCTAAATGCTTACTTATATTATAATAGCTACATGCTGACCTCTATTTTTAGTCAATAGCAAATGTTTAAATTTTACCTCAAAAAAATTACAATTACTTTCCTGATATTATTTTTCAATCCATTAATCGCTTTTAGTCAAGAAACAACTACAAAAATTTGTCCTGCCGAACTAACTAATGATATTAATGCTGTAGTAAACCGCCCAATTTTTCATCGTTCTCGATGGGGAATTTTAGTCGAAACTTTATCTAGCAAAACTACAATTTACAGCCATGATTCTCAATATTATTTTATTCCTGCTTCTACAGCAAAATTATTCACAACGGCAGCATTATTACAACAACTAAAACCTCAATTTAGAATTAGAACTTCTATTTATAGCGATGGAAAAGGAAATATATATGTGGTGGGAAGAGGCGACCCTAGTTTAACAGAAACTCAACTCAAAAAATTAGCTCAACAACTAAAACAACAAGGCATAAAAAATATTAATCAACTAATTCCCGATCATAGTTATTTTCAGGGAACAGGAATTAATCCGACTTGGGAATCCGAAGATATTCAAGCTGGTTATGGCGCACCAATTAATAGTTTAATTTTTAATCAAAATGCTATAGATTTAATTTTATCTCCCCAAGGTTTAGGTCAACCTTTAAAAGTAACTTTTGCCGATTCAACCCAAAGTAAAAAATGGCAAATAGAAAATAATTCGGTGACTGTAGCAACTAATGAAAAAGAATTTGTAGAAGTAGGGCGCAGTTTTATTGAACCAATCATTCGTATATCTGGGCAACTGCAAGTTGGTTCAGCATCGGAACCTGTTTATGTAGCAGTTGTAGAACCTGTAGATAATTTTTTAAATAAATTTCGTCAGGTTTTAGAGTCAGAAGGAATTAGGGTTTCTCGAATAGTCAGAAACTCTCAAACAACCTCAAATTTAAACTTAACTGAACTCGCTGTTGTCGAGTCTCCTACTTTGGGGGAATTAATAGAGGAAGTGAATAAAAAAAGTAATAATGTTTATGCAGAAGCTTTATTACGTCAACTGGGCGTTAGGAGTAAATTAGTTCCTAATCAAAAATCTAATAATGATACTTTGACAAAAAGTTTAGAGGAGGTAAAAATAATTTTAACTAGGTTAGGAGTTGCTCCGAATAGTTTTAGATTAAATGATGGTTCTGGATTATCTCGTCATAGTTTAGTTAGTCCGGAAGCTTTAGTACAAACTCTGAGAATAATGGCTAATTCTCCTTGGGGAAATATTTATAGAAATTCTTTACCTATTGCTGGTGTAAGTGGTACATTAAGTGGGCGTTTTAGAAATAGTTTTGCCGAAGGAAATGTACAAGCAAAAACAGGAACATTAAGTGGAGTTTTAGGTTTAGCAGGATATATAGAACCTCCTAATTTTGAACCTTTAGTTTTTAGCATTATTGTTAATCAATCTGATTTAAAAAACCGAGATATGAGAAGTGCTATTGATGAAATAGTTTTGCTTTTAACTCAGTTAAAGTCTTGTGGTTAGAAATTATTTGAAGGTAAGTAATAATTAATAATTATAGCAATATGAAATGATTTGTGAGAAAAAACTGTAGGGGTTTGGTCTCCAAACCAAAGCACCCAGGGATTTGGAAATCAAACCCCTACGATAAAATCTTGCAACCTATTAGTCATCAGCTAACCTTAGAATTGTTTGATTTTTTACAAAAGCTGATAGCTGACTGCTGAATGCTTACGAATGATAAATATTTTCCACAAAATGTTCGGAATTAATTTCTATTACTAAATCTACTAATTCTTGATTTTTTATCAGTGGTTTAATAAATAATTCTGGATGCAATGCTTGCCAAAAATAATCGACAAACTTTTCAATTTCATCATCACTCATTCCCGATTTTCCTGAAGCAATCATTTCTTTTTCTGCTTGTTTCCGCCATTGTTTAGAAAAACGATAATCTGTCGGATATAAAACTATTAAACTATCTAACTTTTCCCACAAAGGTAAATATTCTATTAATTTTTTATTCATATCACGGGCAAACTTTTGGTCTGCTTTTGTGATAATTGGTGATAGTGAAATATCGAAATTTTGCTCTGAAATTGGTCGAACTCCAACAAACCAACCTTCAAATAAAACAATATCAACTTTATCTACAATTTCTGGTTCAATTCTATCTCCAGCACCATGAAAAAGAGATTTATTAAATCTAGGAATAG
Organism: Okeania sp.; assembly: GCF_035285525.1. Taxonomy (GTDB): domain Bacteria; phylum Cyanobacteriota; class Cyanobacteriia; order Cyanobacteriales; family Microcoleaceae; genus Trichodesmium. The sequence continues at coordinate 50,487 of NZ_JAYKGW010000039.1, forward strand.
CAATTAAATTATCAGAACTTTTATTTTCAGATTGACGTAATTTATCTAAAGTTTCTATGCCTAAATTAACATCATGGGTTCCTGGAGGTCCGCGCCAAATTAATCGGGAATCTTGCTTTTGTAAAAGTTGACGTTCGGCGTAAGTTTTATAAATATCGTCAATAGAAATGCTAATAGTTTTATAGCCGAGTTTGTCTAAAATTAAGACTAAAATTTTTGCTAAAGTAGTTTTACCAGTTCCTTGTGCGCCTAAAATTCCTTGAATTAATGGATGACTTAAATTTTGACATTTATTAGCCAATTTTATTGCTAAAGGTAACCATAATTTCCATAAAATTTCTAGGGTATAATTATCTTCAAGTGGGAATTTATCATAGTCTGTAATTACTGACTGAAATAGAAGCGATCGCTCTCTAATTTTTTCTCTCACATTGGCTGAATTAATGTTAAAAGCATTAGCACGTTTTTGGTCTATTAATTCCTCGTTTACTAAGGTTTCTAATTCTTTTTTTTCTAGAGATTTACCTTCCTGTAAAGGTTGTAAAATTTCCTTGATAGATAAGTTGGAAAATTCCATAAAAATTTTAGATGTTATATACTAATATGAAATGATTTGTGAAAAAACTGTAAGGGTTTAGTCTCTAAACCCAAGTGCAAAAGGATTGAGAATTTATCATAGTCTGTAATTACTGACTGAAATAGAAGCGATCGCTCTCTAATTTTTTCTCTCACATTGGCTGAATTAATGTTAAAAGCATTGGCACACTTTTGGTCTATTAATTCCTCGTTTACTAAGGTTTCTAATTCTTTTTTTTCTAGAGATTTACCCTGCTGTAAAAGTTGGAAAATTTCTTCTATAGATAAGTTATAAAATTTATGCAATTTTCTATATATTACAATATTTATCAAGTGATAGTAAATCCGCTTGAGAAGAGAGATTATTCATGAAGGTAAGGAAATTATGTATAGGAAATCTTCCCTAAACTCCATAGCTTTTAAAGAGGAGATGCAGATGTAAAAATGACTCAGTTAATGTTTTACTGAAAATTGATAACTGTTAAGATGAGTTGGAAAATTCCATAAAAACTTTAGATATTGTAGTGTTAATAAAATTACTGATAACTGTTCAGATTAACCCCTAACTAAAAAAGCTAATAACTGATAAATGTTCAGATTAATTGCTAACTAAAAAAGCTGATAACTGTTAACTGTTAAGAGCCTAATTTGAAAGCTTCTAAAAATAGACCATAAGTAAAACCTATTTTAAAACCATTCAAAATATCTATTCCCAAAGAACGTGGAATTTTTCCTCTACTACCATATACCAACCAATTTAATATTTCAGTAATTAATAAACAGATTAAAGTATATAAAACATCTAAGTAACCTTCTTGTCCAGCAATAGTAGAAACTGCACTTGCTGCAAAATTACCAAACAACAAACTAATAATTAATAGAGAAATCCGGCGCCAGGGATTAAGCAACCATTGTTTAAACCTTTCCAGAATAACATTTAGTAATCTATTCAGACGGGTACTTTGCATAGACAATATTAAGATTTTGAATTTATAGGATTTTCAAGTTAAAAATACTGGAGATAGTTTAACATAAAACAATAGCATCCTATAGCAATTCTATTTTATTCATGTCAAAAATTTTGCCTTTTTTCGGGAAAGGCAATAGGTTATTTCAGCTATCAGTGAACCTCCAACTAAACTTGGAGGCTTGAGACCTGATTTTTTGGCAATAGTCAATAGTTAAGAGTTTCAGAATTTATTTCTATTTTTTTATTTGCTACAACCTCTTGAGGATTGCTATATAATGGTAAGCATTCAGCTATTAGCTTTCAGCTATCAGAAATAATACTCTACTTTTGTAGTAAGATTTAACTTTGGCTTAATCAGAGAATACCTAATTGAGTGAGGTTTAAATAAAGCTTCTGTAGCGGAACTAAAAGCAATAGCTAATAGCTGATAACTAACGGCTGAATCTTACATATAATGTTTCAAGTTCAACAAAATCAGAATGCAATGACCAATTCATTATCAATTAATAAATACTGGATAATTACCTCTAGTTAAAACATCGAATTGAATATACCCAAAAGATTAATTATTTATTATTAGTTACTAGAGAGTACAAAATTATAAGAATAACTATTGTTAGCTAAAGCTTTCACCAATGTCAAGGTTAGAAACTCTCTATTTATAATTGTAGGTGCTATAAGCTTTTGCCAATAATACTCTCAGTCTTGAGAGCAAATAGTTTTTCAGAATAACTTTGTACTCTCTAGTTAATTATTAATTATTCATTATCCATAAACTTATCATCATAAATAAATTATCTAAATGAAACTAATACAACAGTCAAAAATTATCAATTGGTTGAAAGCTCAAGCAAAAAATAATCTTTCTATATTATGGATTTACATTTTCTGTCTCTTTTCACTTGCTTGGTTAGCTTTCTTCTATAACCTTAGTAATATTGGTTTAATTGATGAAACAGAACCACTTTTTGCTGAAGCTGCTCGTCAAATGGTAGAAACTGGAGATTGGATTACACCTTATTTTAATGGAGAAACTCGCTTTGATAAGCCACCTTTAATTTATTGGTTAATGGCAATATCTTATCATATTTTTGGTGTTAATGAATGGTCTGTTCGTCTCCCTTCGGCAATATCTGGAACTGTCTTAATGTCTTTTGGTTTTTATGTACTTTATAAATATGGTTATTATCAGAAAAATAAGTCTTTAAAGATGAGATTATTAATAGCATGGATTGGCGCTGTAATGATAGCTTTAAATCCAGAAACTATTGCTTGGGGTCGTGTAGGAGTTTCTGATATGTTATTAACTGGTTGTATGTGTTCAGCACTATTAGCATTTTTTATGGGATATGTTTCCCAACCGACAAAAAATACTGATATTTATCAGCAAAATAATAGTGAAATACTCAGAGAAAATGTTTTATATACACCAAATGAAAATCAATTATTAACACCTAAAAAATCTCCCCTATTTAACAAATGGTATTTAATTTTTTATATACTAATATCTTTAGCAGTTCTTACCAAAGGTCCGGTTGGAATTGTTTTACCAGGAATTATTATTGGTTCCTTTTTATTATATTTAGGTAACTTTTGGCAAATCTGCCAAGAAATAAATATTTGGCGTGGCATTTTAATTTTTATAACTATTACATTCCCTTGGTATTTTCTAGTTACTTTAGAGAATGGAAAAGAATATATTGATAGTTTTTTTGGTTATCACAATTTTGAACGTTTTACCAGTGTTGTGAATAACCATCAAGGACCTTGGTATTTTTACTTTTTAATTGTACTCATTGGTTTTGCACCTTGGTCTGTTTATCTACCAGTAGCGATCGCTAGAACTAAATTTTGGCAACGCAGTTATTGGCGTAGAAAACCTCGAACTGAACAATTAGGTTTATTTGCCTTTTTCTGGTTTATTTGTATTTTTATTTTCTTCTCCATTTCTGCTACTAAATTACCTAGTTATGTATTACCATTAATGCCAGCAGCAGCAATATTAGTAGGATTATTTTGGAGTAATATTATTTCTGGAAATTATTTCTTTAATCAAACTAATAAAACTGAAAATAATTCTATTCAATCATCTGTAAATCCCACGAATAATCTGGGGAAATTTGTTTCCAAATTACAGATAAATACTACCAAGTCAAAACTTCAATTTTTAAATTTTTCAGTTATTGCTAATATCATTTTTCTGCTAATTTTAGGTCTAGTAACTATCTACAGTTTCAATTTTATAGGTAAAGACCCAGCAATGCCATATTTCCCAGAATTAATAAGAGAATCTGGTTTACTAATTCGTGGTGGATTAATTTTTATCATCACAGCAGTAGTTATTAGTTTTCTTTTCATAAAAAAACAAATTTCTTGGATATGGAGTGCTAATTTTATAGCATTAGTAGCTTGTTTTATTTTTACTATGAATCCAATAATATTTTTACTAGATCAAGAACGTCAATTACCCTTACGTCAATTAGCTAAAACTATTGTTGAAGTTAGACAACCTGGAGAAGAAATAATTATGATTAGCTTTGAAAAACCTAGTTTAGTTTTTTATACTAAAGAACGAGTAAAATTTTTCCAACGCGCTACAAATACTAGAGAATATTTAGAGGAAATTGCTACCCAAGATTCTTCTGGTAATATTATGATGATTGGCTACCCAAAAAAGTTTATTCATGTAGGTTTAGAAGCAGGAGAATATCAATATTTAGACAGTCGTGGTGCCTATCAATTAGGTAAAGTTCCTAAGAATATTTTTTTACGAAAATAAAGTTGAGTTTTTTTAAGAGATAGTAACCATTAAGCTATTAGGTATCAGCTATTCAGTGCGGAATGCTACGCCCACAGCAATAATATCTAAATAGGAGGTTATTTTTTGTCTCAGTTACTGATATATTTGTTGATTTCAACTATATTAAACCTAAACTATCAAGCCCCCTTTCATTCGTGGGATTTGGGGGGATTAAACTCTTCCATAATATCCTATAATAGCAGATATTAAGCATTAAGCTATTAGCTTTCAGCTATTCGGTGCGGAATGCTACCCCAACAGAAATAATATCAAAATAAGAGGTTATTTTTTGTTTCAGTTACTGATATATTTGTTTGGATATTTTTGTTGATTTCAACTATATTAAACCTAAACTATCAAGCCCCCCTTTCACTCGTGGGATTTACGGGGATTAAACTCTTCCATAATATCCTATAATAGCAATAGCAGATAGTAAGCATTAATATATTAGCTTTCAGCTATTCGGTGCGGAATGCTATACAGAAATAATATCAAAATAAGAGGTTATTTGTTGTCTCAGTTACTGATATATTTGTTTGGATATTTTTATTGATTTCAACTATATTAAACTCTCTATAATAGGCAGTGCTTCACATTTCATTAATGCACCCTACTAGACTGTTGCAGTGTATTCGCAGAAAATATTTAGTCCGATTTTGAGAATATATAAAACAATAATAGTAGCGATCGCTGGATCGATAGGTAATCCAGAAATTGTTACTATAGAAACTATTAATCCCCTTAATAAGGGAGCGCTACCTGGATTTTTAGTGTATTCTTTAAATTGGGCACGAAAACCTTCATCACCACAAAGTTCTTGACGGAGTACCTCAAGAGTTACTTTCCAGAAAGATTTACCACTAGGAGAAAACGCCTCTAATGGGGCATTTTTTTTATGCCAAAGTTGATTAAAATTCGTGTCAAGTTTACCGTTATTTTTTTCCAATATTGCTAGTGCTTTTTGTGCATAATTGTTATCTTGTAATAACTGTTGCTTTTCCTTAATTTCATCAAAAGTTAATTTAGTTTCCATATTTTCTTCTCCATTTAATTGTCTTTAGTCATCCACACAATATCGCCCAAAATTCGATCTACTGGTGGCAATAAATAAACATTAAGGTCTATAGTTAAAACTGATTCAACTAACTGCATAAACTGCCATTGAATCCCATTACTTACACTACCATAAATTGTAGAAATAGGATAATTTTGTATTTCATTAAATCGTTGAGCAGCAATCATTTCTGCCATACATTTACCAGTTCCTGTTTTGATATCGGTTTTCTTTGCTTCTACCACCACAACTGCTGGCGCTTCAATCTCTAAAACTTGTGTTGAGCGAGTTAGCAAAAAATCACATTTCCCATTTAAACCTACTCACTTATCAACATTAAATTTTTCTCCAGAAAATAAACTAATTTTACGGTCTAAAAGTCGTCTTACTTCCAAAAGCAATGGGTAAATAATACCTTCCGAACGAGCTTTTTCACTGCCAGATGTAGCAACAATAGGTAAGCTTTCTTGAAGATAACCAGAGAGAATAGGAGAAGGAGCGATCGCTTCAGTTTCTGGCAAAAAGCGATTGCCTTCTACTACTGTTATATTAAAAGCTGTTTTAACGCTGTTAATGGTGTTGAACTGACTGTAAGACATAGAATAATTTCCAGATAACTGACTTATAGTAAGGCGTCTAGATTTATGAGGGTGGGTAAATTTCATAAATTAAGACCTCTCTCCCTTCCCTGTTCCCCCCTTTCAAAGGGGGGTTAGGGGGGATAAAAATTCAGGTTTTTTACCCACAAAATTCATTTAATTTTACACTGAATTATTGAACTGTTGAATCAACAAATCAGGAGTCATAATTTGGGGATTAACAACTGGAAAATTCTGAGTATTTCTAGTAACAATAACATCTAATTGATTAATCAAAGCGGTACTGTATTTAATAGCATCTTCAAAATTGGGAAAATTTGTATTTAGAGCCAAATCTATTACCACATCATTAACTGTTGCCATTTGGCAAAATGTGCCGATTCGTCTGAAAAAATCAACAGTTAAATTTCGTCCTTTTTCTTTGCTAATAATATCATAAAGTTCGCTAACACTTGAAGCCGAAATATAGCCTTCAATTTGTTTTTGGTAAACAAATGATATAACTTGAATACTTTCCAAATAAAATGGCTGTCGCTCTAGGGCAACATCTAGAATTATATTGGTGTCTATAAGAATTTTCACAAGTTATTTTTCTCCTTTAAATATTCCCTTTTGGGTTGGTCAATGTCAAAATTTTCAGGAGCAGCTTGAGTTAATTATAACCATTATTTTAAAATAGGAATGTTACATTCAACTTTTCTTTTAGTTTTGGTTCTTGGTGGAGCAGTTCATAATTTTAAATCTAATGATATCATACACTATTATTCAGAACTAAAACCATAGGAACCCTGGGAACCCAGAAACCCGGTTTCTACAAGAAATTCGGTTTCTTTGTGGGTTTCTTTGCGTAAATTCTATTATTGTTATAATGAGAAAAAATTCCTAAAAATATATCTCTAAATGAGGTGATTATGTCTGTAGAATTAGAACGGCGACAATTTACTGTCAAAGAATATCATACAATGGCTGAATCAGGTATTCTCACAGAAAATGACAGAGTAGAATTAATATCAGGAGAAATTGTTAAAATGTCACCTATTGGTTTGCGTCATGCTGCTTGTGTTAATCGCATTACAAAATTATTTTTTCGACATTTTCTTGAGAGGGCAATTATTCACGTTCAAAATCCAATACGGTTAAATAATCAGAATGAATTACAACCAGATTTATCTTTATTACAAGAGCGTGATGATTTTTATGAAGGTAAATATCCCCAACCAGAGGATGTATTCTTATTAATAGAAGTGGCAGATTCATCTATTAAGTATGACCGAGAAACTAAGATGCCTTTGTATGCTAAAAATGGAATTTCTGAGGTGTGGTTGATAGATATTAATCAACAATTAGTAGAGGTTTATCGACAACCTCAAGGGAATAGTTATCAGAATGTGCAGCAGTTTTTTCAGGGGGATATTTTAACTATTGAAGCTTTTAATGATATTAATTTAGCTGTTGATAAAATTTTAGGATAAGTAACTCCTTCAAATTCATTAAAATATATTTCTAAATATTGTAAGAGGTAATTATGTCTGTAGAATTAGAACGGCGACAATTTACTGTCAAAGAATATCATCAAATGGCTGAATCAGGTATTCTCACAGAAAATGACAGAGTAGAATTAATAGCAGGAGAAATTATTAAAGTGGCACCTATTGGTATTCCTCATGCTGGTTTTGTTAGGCGTTTAAATATGATTTTTAACAATCTATTGCGCGGGAAAGTAATAGTTGATATTCAGAACCCAATCAACTTAAATGATGATAGTGAACCTGAACCAGATTTAGCTTTGTTACAATGGCGTGATGATTGTTATGTTGGAACACTTCCAGAACCAGAAGATATATTGTTATTAATAGAAGTGGCAGATTCATCTATTAAGTATGACCGAGAAACTAAGATACCTTTGTATGCTAAAAATGGAATTTCTGAGGTGTGGTTGATAGATATTAATCAACAATTAGTGGAGGTTTATCGACAACCTCAAGGGAATAGTTATCAGAATGTGCAACAGTTTTTTCGGGGGGATATTTTAACAATTGAAGCTTTTAATGATATTAATTTAGCTGTTGATAAAATTTTAGGATAAGTAACTTTTTAAATCCGTGTATCCGTGGCAAAATCTTTGTCTAGCTTGCTTGTCGAGCAAATTTTAGGATTAGTCTAGTAGGTTGGGTTAAGCGACAGCGAACCCAACACAAATTCCCTTTTTAAGATTCTAAAATATAATGCAAATTGACAATTTTCAAGTTATAATATTTTCGAGAATACCCGTATAGTTTGACAAAATGTAATCCTTGAGGTTTTTTTATGAATATTAGTCTAGTAGGTTGGGTTAAGCGACAGCGAACCCAACACAAATTCCCTTTTTAAGATTCTAAAATATAATGCAAATTGACAATTTTCAAGTTATAATATTTTCGAGAATATCCGTATAGTTTGACAAAATGTAATTCTTGAGGTTTTTTTATGAATATTAGACTTACTCCCGCACAGGAAAAGTTTATTGAAGTACAGGTTAATAGTGGAAAATTTGCCACCTTTGAAGAGGCAATTGATAAAGCTTTGAAATTGTTAGAATATCAACAATGGCTCGAAGAAACACGAGAAAAGATTGATGCTGGTGTGGCAGAATTGGATAGAGGAGAAGGATTAGATGGTGAAGTGGTAATCATGGATATTTTGAATAGATTTAAAGCAGCGCGTGAGGAGAAAGAATGAATCGTTATATTATTTCTAGACTAGCAAGTAGCGACTTAAATGCTATTGCTGATTATTTTTTAGAAAGAAATTTAGATGCTGGAGAAAGACTGTTTCAAGAGTTTAATCAAACATGTCAAAAATTAACTATGTTTCCTAATATGGGAAAGAGTTATGCTCATTTAAAACCAGGGTTAAGAGGTTTACCATTTAGATGGATATATTATTTTTTATCGAGTTGTTAACGATCAAGTAGAAATTGTCCGAGTGGTTAGTGGTCGTCAAAATTTAGAGGTTTTATTTTTTTATGAAGGTAATTAGTTACAAAAGATGATAATTGATAATTAAGTCAATGTTTAGTAGGGTGTGTTTTATGCTAAGAGCGGACATGAAACGCTGCGCGACATGAAAAGCGCAGCGTAACGCGCCGTCTCTTCTAAGATATTTCGGTGCGTTACATTTCATTAACCCACCCTACAGGACTAGATGTTGACGAGTGTTAATTTATCATCTGCCTCCTAATTTTGTTCGCTTACTGCGTCAATAAGGGGAATTTTTCTGGATAATTATCCCCTGTCGCCTGTTGCCAAACTCTCCTAAGCTTATTTTTGTCTGAAACTTTCAGTATTCACCCTAAAGCAACTAAAAGTTCTCTCAACCAGTCTCGATCATGTTCAAGGTTAATTACTAAAGCCTGAATATAAATTTTCATAGCTTCATTCCAATTTGCTTGTGCTTCCAAGATACTACCCAATTCACTTAGTATTATTGGTCCTTGAACCCAATCTTCTGCTGCAATAAAGCCATCAAAGGCTTTTTGGTAATAGGCGATCGCTTTAGTAAACTGTTGTTGCTCCTTTGCTACCATACCTAGATGGCTATAAGAAATAGCCACACTCCAAAAATCTTTGGCATTTTCACGGATATGCAAAGCTTTTTGGAAATAGGCGATCGCCTTGGTAAACTCTCGTTGCTCCTTTGCTACTACACCCAAGTTGAATAGTGTCCTCTACATGGTTGATGACTAATCTATTTTTGGCCATATTTTTTTAGCGATCGTTTTTTGCATGAGGGCGGGTTTGTTTCATTTTAGTTCGAGTATTGAATTTTTGGCTACAAACCCGTCCTATTGGAGTGTTTTATTTGAAACAGTGTATTAGGGAGTAAGGTTGTTGTTGGGTTTCGTTCCTCAACCCAACCTACATTTACTGGAGGCTTTCATTTAAAATAGTCTATTCGGGATAAAGATTATTGTTGGGTTTCGTTCCTCAACCCAACCTACGTTTATTGCTCCTGCGAAGAGAGGGGAGAAAAACTCCCCCTTCCCTTGCAGGGAAGGGGGTTGGGGGGTTAGGTTTTCGCGCCTCATATTTTCAAGCTTGAGACACCAGTAGGTTAGAGACGTTGTATCGAACGTCCCTAAATAGTTATCATTTTTTGATTAACAACTCCTAGCTGATAACTGATAACTGATAACTGATAACTGACTAAGCTCGCGACGCTCGCAACTGTCCACAAGCTGCATCAGCTTCTAAACCACGAGAATAACGAACGCTAACAGCAATATGTTGGTCTTCGAGAGCATTAACAAAAGATTTTATCTGTTCCTGAGTAGGTCGTTGATAATCAACTTCACTAATCGGATTATAGGGTATTAAATTCACATGACACTGAAACCCCCGCAGATTTTTGGCTAATTCTCTAGCATGATCTGGTAGATCGTTAAAACCTGCTAACAAAATATATTCAAAACTAATTCTCCGTTTTGTTACCTTGACATATTCACGACATTCTGCTACCAAATCACTTAAAGGATAAGACTTAGCACTAGGAATCAGATGTTCGCGCAATCTTTGATTGGAAGCGTGGAGACTAACAGCAAGAGTTACTTGCAATTTCTGTTCTGCTAATTGTCGGATGCGATCGCGAATCCCTACAGTTGAGATAGTTATTAAACGTTGTCCAATACCCACATCTTGATTTAGAGACTTAACTGCAGCTAACACATTTTTAGTATTTAGCAGAGGTTCCCCCATTCCCATAAACACAATATGACTAACCCGACGTTGAAAATCTTCTTGCACCGTCAACACCTGATCGATAATTTCCCGTGCTTCCAGGTTGCGGATAAAACCACCCTTACCAGTAGCGCAAAAATCACAATTCATTGGGCAACCAACCTGAGAGGAAACACAAACAGTTAACCGTTTATAACTAGGGATACCCACAGTTTCAATAATGTTACCATCTGAAAGTTGGAGTAAATATTTAACAGTCTCGTCTGGAGCAACAGAGCGATGATTTATGACGGACCGTCCAATCGGAAAATCACCAATTTCTTGACGCCATTGTTTAGAAAATACAGTAATATCTCCCAGAGATTTAGCTCCTTTTTGATAAATCCATTGATGTAATTGTTTACCTCGATAAGCAGGTTGTCCTTGCTGTTGTACCCAGTCTGTTAACTCAGTTAAGGATAAACCGAGGAGAGGAGTTTGAGTCATTTCAGTTATAAGTTATAAGTTATCAATTATCAGTACCTCATAGCTGTTGCCAGAGGCTTAAAATTCAGTTATCAGTTATTAGTACCTTAAATAAGTTAGTCTGTAATTGTAGCATAGGTTTCCAGCTTGTTATATTAAATCCGGTAGTATCGGTATAAAAAAAAGCGTAGAAACCGGGTTTATCTAAAATATGGGTTGTCAGATTTGAGCGTAGAGTTTTGGTCTATAAATCTCTTAGCGCTTAGGTTTGGAGACCAAACCCCTACAGTTTTCTCACCAATGATTTCTTATTGGTCAGGACTTACGCAAAGGTGCTATATATAGACTCAAAAACTATTGCGTATGGGGTTTTCAGCACCATATCTAGGGTTGCTGCATAAGTCCCGTTGGTATAATATCATATCCGGATAATCAGTGATAAAAAAATTTTTTCTCTTCTACCTTCTGTCTTCTACCTTCTGTCTTCTACCTTCTTTCTGCCTTCTACCTTTAGCATAGTTGCCTTACTTCCTCTACAGTGTAAGTATTCAACTGGACATGATATAACATAAAAAAATATCAAAGCTAAAAAGTGGATTTGAATATGACATCAACACTGACCAATCAATTAAATAATTCTTTCACTCTTTTTCTCAGCTTATTGGTAGAAGCAATGCCATTTTTGCTCTTAGGGGTAGTTTTCTCTGGAATATTACAATGGTTTATTAATGAACGGAAATTAATCACAATCCTACCTGACAACCCCCTTTTAGGTGCATTTGTAGGCAGTTTAATTGGTTTTTTGTTCCCAGTGTGTGAATGTGGTAATGTTCCAGTTGCCAGACGTTTATTAATGCAAGGTATTCCTATTTCCGTATCAATTGGATTTTTATTAGCAGCTCCAACCATTAATCCCATAGTTATTTGGGCAACTTGGACAGCATTTAGAGATCAACCAGAAATTGTGGTGTTACGAGTAGTATTTTCTTTAGCTATAGCTACAATTATTGGTTGGGTATTCAGCGCTCAGAAAGATATACGACAAATTCTGCAACCGACAACTGCTCGTTTATTACCTAGACCTCAACCAAAGTTGGAAACTTCTCCTCTTCTACAATCAGGAACATTTTTTTTAGGTCAATCTGCTACATCAATGCCCTTAGAATCTATGGGACTTTTCTCAGAATCAATGACAACATCTATTGCTCAAGGTCAATCTCTGGGATTTAGCGAGCAAACAGTTGCTAACCAAGGTATGAATGGAACATCTCTTTTTCTTGCACCTAATAAACAAAGACTTTTATCTTTATTGAATAGTATGATGCAAGAGTTACGAGAATTAGGAGGAGTATTAGTAATTGGTAGTGCGATCGCTGCCATTATTCAAGTTGCTGCCCCCCGTGAACTTATTTTGAATCTTGGTCAAAGTCCAGTAACTTCAATTCTTGCTATGTTAACATTAGCAGCGGTGGTTTCGATTTGCTCTACTGTAGATGCTTTTTTTGCCCTGTCGTTTGCTGCAACTTTCACCAGTGGTTCTCTATTAGCTTTTTTGGTTTTTGGACCAATGATTGATATTAAAGCTGTTGGTTTATTGTTATCAGTTTTTCGCTCACGAGCTGTGATTTATTTGATGGTTTTGGCAGCACAGTTGACTTTTATTATGGCTTTTGCTGTGAATTTATATTTAAATTAACTGTCATATTATGTCTGGATAATTAATGATAAAAACTTTTTTCCTTTTGAATCTTTCTTTTCCTTGTGCCTTATTTCCTCTTATTCCCTGGATCAAAAACTTTCCCTTTGAATCTTTCTTTTCCTTCTACCTACCTTCCTTCTGTTCTACCAATTTGAAAAAAGAATGTCACACATAGTTTCAAACTTTAGATGTCGAATAATTTGCTGAAGTTATTCAAGTATCAAAGTTTTGATTTATAAAATCATAATGCATGACTTTTGACTTTTGAATTCCGTGAAACGGTATTCCCTGTTCCCTGTTCCCTTTTTCCACACAGAAATAATTTTTTTTACTATGAAAGTTAGCAAATCATCTTCTCTATTTAAACAATTTGAACCTTGGTTAGATATCGCAGCAATTTTAGCTTGGGGTTTTTTATTAATACATTATTGGAAAACAGAAAAATTATATATATTAATTCATCCTCGTTATTTTGGTCTAACTATTGGTGCTGGAATCAGTTTATTAATATTAGGTAGCTGCAAAACATTGGAGTTACTATATAATATCAGCAAAAATCGTCAACGTTCCCGGCAATCAAAATCAGAAATTAGTACAGTTCAAAATCAACAACATATTAACTTTTTTCCTCCTGGTTGGAGTAGTATGTTATTATTAATATCTGCTGTACTAGCTTTAACAATTACTCCTCAAGTTTTTGCCAGTCAAACTGCATTACAAAGAGGATTAACAGAATCTTTACCAGTAACCAGAGTCCAACCTCAAGAATTTGGTCGTGCTAAAAAACCAGAAGAGCGATCGCTAATTGAATGGATTAGGACTTTAAATGTTTATCCAGAACCAGATGCTTATAACGATCAGAAAGTTAATGTAACTGGATTTGTACTTTATCCCATAGGATTATCTGACCAATATTTTTGGATATCTAGATTTATTTTGACTTGTTGTGCTGCTGATGCTTATCCAGTAGGATTACCAGTTAAATTACCAGCAAGCAAAAACCGGAGTAACTATCCTCAAGATAGTTGGTTGAAAATAGAAGGAAAAATGATTACTGATGAGTTAAATGGTCAACGTAAATTAACAATTTTTCCCGACAAAATAGAGCCTATTTCTAGGCCAAAAAATCCTTATGATTATTAATCAGGTTAGGGAGTAGGGAGTAGGGAGTAGGCAGTAGTTAAGAGGAATAGGGAGTTGTATAGAAGGTACACGGTTCCGGAGAAATCAGAAAAAATTATCCCTTGCCCAACTCTTACCTAAATAGCTATTGGTAGTGGACTGTTTCATCTTAAATAGTGCATGGGGTAGGGGCGGGTTTATGCGACAATTTTGATACTACTCTAAGATTTATACAAACCCGCCCCGGAAACGTTGGCTTATATCACTGGGGGCGGGTTTATCTAGTTGACTTGTAAAACTCGTTAACTCACTTGTAAAACCCGCCCCTACGGTGTCTTCCTATTGCACTATTTTAGACGAAACAATCCAGTAGGGTGTGTTAGCGCACAACGCACAACGCACCAAAACTCTATATGTAGTTTCTTTGCCTAAGTCCTGATTATTCATAAAAATCTGTTATTTTTTACTTCGATAACGACTCCCTGAACCAACAACTTTTGCAGAACTAGATTTACGAGTGGACTTACGTCGTCGCTTTTGCAGCTTAATTTCAGGAAGTAAACCAGATAAACCCTTGGCTTTATAACGTTTGTAAGCAGAACTACTCCAGTCACTCACAGAATGACTCATGGCCCCAACTTCAAGGCCAACTAATAAAGCAATTACTTCTGGATAATGTTGGGAAAGCGATCGCCACAAACCTACTACAAATTCTAAAGTCCTTCCTTCTAAACCCAATAACTGATCTATAATCAAACCCAATACTACTAAAACTGACAACCAAGTTAATAAATACAACAGCCGTAGTGCAGTACCAATTATCGGTCCATGAGATAAAAAGGAACGATGGTGAAGACTTTTTTGGTAAGGTCGCCAAAGCCACTTCAACCAACCCCAACGTTGAAATTGACGGGAATAGATATCTAAGTCCGGCCCAAACATTAGGCCACTAAATAAAAAACCCCCAGATACAAATAGGGTCAAGTGGGTACTACGAAGCAACCCAAAACTTAAGCCTGTCACAATGGGCAAACTCCATAAGGTTATCCGATCATGGTTACTACCACTAGGCATAGGAAATTCAATTTAGGCCAAACAATATATAAGTTATATTTATCATATATACTAGATTATACAATTTTTTTTAAGTTGCATTTTTAGTAATCTATGTTATATTAGTAAAAGTCGGGCGATTAGCTCAGTGGTAGAGCGCCTGCCTTACAAGCAGGATGCCACTGGTTCAAATCCAGTATCGCCCATATTTTAAACTAAAGAAGTCTTTTTTTGAACTAACGGTATAGCATTCAGGCAAGGGATAGATATTTGCGGAAAAGGTAGCTCCGGTCTCTTATTTCCTGTTTCTCTAAAATAAAAATTTATCCCGCACTCTATCTCTATTCTATACAGTACAACACTTTCCGTTGTTATGATTTAGATTCCATGGGGGCAAGATGCCAGAACTACAATGTTTTCACTATTTACCCTGTACATCATTTACCTGAAACCTGCTGTAAAATGATTTGTGAGAAAAAAACTGTAGGGGTTTGGTCTCCCAACCCTCTACCAACTAGAAATTTTCGCTCTTTTCTAATAGCATAAGGTTATTCTCCAAAGCACGCAGATTTGATATAATTCTTACTACTACCTCCTCTATAATTTCCATTCATCCTGACTCCTACCCCAACAAAAAGACTTTAGGGAATAGCAAAATATAGATTATTCCAATTTTCTATTCTATCGTTAACTGATTGCTGTATAATCCCCGTAGGGACCTTGCATAACAAAAATGCGTTTCATGTCGCGCAGCGATATGTCCGTACTACTCCCTATCTTCATAACTAACGGGATATTCTTTTACTTGGAATTCCCTTATTCAGCAAACTCTAATTATTAATTATTAATTATTCTATCTCGTCTCCTGTCTTTTCTTGAACTCCCTGAATAATTCTGGACAGCTCACTTTTCTCATTTACTGTAATGCGAGTTGGAGAACCACTAATAATTCCTTCATAACTACGGAAAGAGTCTTTAATATCTGGACCTTGGGCAGTAATTGTATATTCTCTAATACCTTTATCATGCCATGAACCACGCATTTTAAAGACATTAATTGCGCGAGACATTTCACCACGAATTTCTACATATTGCAGCATGAGAATTGTATCAGTAATTGTAGAAATATGGGAATCTGTAATAGAATTAGACCCCATAAACTGATCGGTAGTATTAGTAAAAAATCCAGTTATTTCTTCTTGTTTGGCAAAACCAGTTACACCAATCACAAATTGTCTAAAAGCATTATTACTTACTCCCCTTGCTAAAGCAGATAAAGAATCAATAGCTATTCTCGATGGTTTAAAATCGGCAATTTCTGATTTAATAATTTGTAAGTGGTCTTCTAAACCGGCAGATTCTGGATAGCTACATAAAATTCTTAATAATCCTTTTTTTTCTAATTCTTCAAAATCTATACCCCAAGAAGAAGCATTACGGAATAATTGTGCCCTAGATTCTTCATAAGCAAAAAGCATCGCAGGTTCATTATTCATACAACCATTTTCGATAAATTTACTAACTAGCAAAGTTTTTCCTGTACCTGTAGCGCCAGTTGCTAATATAATAGAATCTTTAAAGAAACCTCCTCCACACATTTGGTCAAGAATTTTATCCCCAGAAGAAACCCTAACATTAGAAGACCTTTGAGTTAAACGCATCGCTCCCAGTGGGAATATATTTACACCATCATTAGTAATAGTAAATGGATATTCTCCTTTCATGTGAGTTGTCCCCCTCAGTTTCAGGATTTCCATTGTCCGACGTCTACGTTCACCTTCCAGAGCATTACGCACTATCACAACATTATCAGAGACAAATTCTTCTACTCCAAATCTGGCCACAGGGCCATATTCTTCTACCCTTTCTGTAGTCATAATAGTTGTGGCCCCAACTTGTTTAAGTCGGGCAACTAAACGAAATATTTCTCTTCTGACTACCGAAGCAGCATCATATTGTTGAAATACAGCAGTTACAGAATCAATAGAAACTCTTCTAGCTTTATATTTACGAATAGCATATTGAATTCTTTCTATTAAAGCAGATAAGTCAAAATTGCCAACTATGTCTTGTCCCTCTGGATCGGGAGAAGCATCTAAGATAAATAATTTGCCATCATCAACTAATTGCTGTAAGTTCCAACCAAAACTGTAGGCATTTTTAATAATATCCTGGGGAGACTCTTCAAAAGTGACAAATACTCCAGGTTCTTCAAAATAGGTAATCCCATTATAAAGAAACTGAATAGCAAACAATGTTTTACCAGTTCCAGATGTACCGCTGACTAAGGTTGTTCTGCCAACTGGCATTCCTCCATGACTGATGTCGTCAAAACCCTCAATCATGGTCTTAATTTTTTCAACTCCTACGGTTGCTATTCGATCTTTTCTAATAGACTCACTATTTTCATTCATACCTTTAATCTTCTTTTGGAAAAATTTAGCTATCCACGAATATGTTTATTCCGGCCTTGTCGCCTCAAGATGTTATATGTCCTCAACATTTATATCACAAAATAGTTCATAAAAATATAGTTACAACATTAGACATCTCCTTGTAAGGATAGGCTTTAGAGGAGGATTAATTATTAATTATCAATTATCCATTATTAATTATCCATTATTTAGAGATTATATTCATCTTCGCTAAGTTCTTCATAAAGCAAGTCTAATCCAATTAATACCTTTTCCCGGTCTGAAAGGTCGCCAATAATTTTTCTGACAGGTGGAGGTAATATTTTAGACAAAGTTGGCGTGGCCAAAATTTTATCTTCTTCTGCTAACTGAGGATTTTTTAATACGTCTATTACTTTTAAGGCATAAACTCCTTGAAATTCTTGTTCGAGAATGTCTTTGAGTGTTTTTAATGCTCGAACAGAATTAGGAGTATTTCCAGCAACGTATAATTTTAAAACATAGGTTTTTTTCAGAGGAGTCATAGTTATTCTCAAGTAGTTTTTTCAGATTGTTTGAATAGTTTTTCTGGAATGAACAGCCGATTTAATAATACTTAAAACTCAATTAAAACCAATTTTTTGGGTGCATCTCAATTTTGGATAAAGCCAAAAAATTACCGCTTTTAGGGAACACTTAACTGGGAACAGGGAACAGATATGGAAGGAATGGGTATGGAGGAAAAAAGTATTTTGGTAAATTAAAGATGAGATGTACCAATTTTTGTGTTTAGGAATTAATTGATTGGTTAAATATATTAACGTAATATTTCAGCTTGTCTTAGGGAATGCTATGCAAACAGCTTCTGGAAAAAATCAAGCAATTACTAAAGTTTAGATGATGACTTTTTTCTGATTAACTTTTACAGCAGATTCCAAGTATATAAAGTACAAATATTAACGATGAAATTTTTGTATAATAGGCATTCTTATGTTATATAAAATGCCTAAATCTTGATGAAATGCCCTGTAATTAATTATTTTTTTTGGAGAATAATTCCTTCTTCCCTAATAAAGTAATCCTAAATAAGCTGCAATATTTTATCCTAGTTTTTTCGCTCCGAATCAGATATTTGCTTCGATTTAGAAACCAAAATTCTACAATTTTTGACAAATCATTATTTAGGGTTATTATTATTAAATTTTAACTCGTGAATGATAGGTAGTAAGTAACAACTTTTGTAAGCATTTCCTGGGTCATGCTGCGCAAACAGCTATTAGCATTTAGCATTTTTTGTGGAATGCACTTGCATTCAGATTTGGTAAATAATTAAGCAATTTAAAAGTTAGCTGATGACCAATTTCATGGATAACTTTTAATTATTTTTAGAAGTTAATTCCTTCTTGAATTTTATAGTAAGTTAATACAGCAGATTCCACAGCCATGAAGTAAATCCATCGCGGGCAAGAATCCCCCCTACTTGTGAACATTGAATTTTGAATATCTGTACTTCATGTACTTGGAATTTGTTGTAACTCAAATTTGATAGCTGAATTGCGCAGTTCCTCTGCAAGAGCCTAGCTGACGACTTTTTGCCGAGCATTAGGAAATACTTACCAGCTATTTGACTAGAGTTAAGCAGGAAATACCTAACATATATATTGCTCGAAAAAAGTATTAAACTTTATTATTAAGAATAAAATCATATTTGGAATGGATAGTAAATTTTAAGTTAAATAAAAATTATTTATCTATTTTTTTATGAGATACTTTAAAGTTATTAACCTAAATTATTCCTACATAAAAAATTACACTAACATTAACCTATCTGAATTTTTAGCCAGTTAATTTTTATTTAATAATTTATTTATTAAGATTCTCTAGGAATAGAACGTCGATACATTTCACACAAATGTGCTATTGTATCTATCAGGGTTAATCGATAATCTAGCAACATTTCTTCACTACGTCCTTCTAACTTTAGTTGTTTAGCAAATTCATCCATTAATTCCATGTGAATTTCGACAATTTGGGTTACAGGAATATCTGAGAAAAAACAGAGGTTAACAAACTCGTCTATTTTATTGTTAATAGAATTATCTTGAGAAAAATATTTCAGAACAATATAACGGTATTCTAACTTAAGTTCATCTACAAACTTACGACGCTCCAGGGGAGCCATATTCCTAATAAAATTAGCGGGATTCCTTTTATAATACACACCTAGGTATCCTAATCTTTCCCTTAATTTTGCATATAATCTGTGTTGCTGTTGATGAAGTTTATTGTTAGCAAATTCATCATTAGGTTGATGAGATATTTGAGATTTATCTTTGGCATAACTAGCAGGAGAAAGGGTGAGAAATTTTTGAACTGCCTGCTCAATATAAAAATCTATTTGGCCTAGTTGATTAATTAATAATGGAAGTTCTGCTTGATGATAAATAAAATTTTCATAATTATTTTGTGTACTATATTGAGTTAAATCATTATCGACTAACTGCTGAGTTTCTAAAGAATTTTCAGATTTAGATTGTTTAATAATTACAGTAGGTAATAAAATAGATTTATTGTGTAATTGATTTATTAAAGAAGTTAATTCAGAATATTCTTGAAAGAGAAGACAATCTATGTTATTGTTCTCTTCAATAAGTTGGATAAATTCTCGTTCAGAGTTGGTTAATGCCACAAGGTAGCGATCCCTACTCAGTAGCTTAGTTACTGAAGTAGCAAATTTATCATCATGTAAATATATACAAATAAATAGTTGAGTAGACAAAATGTTAGGTACAGTAGCTAAATTTGGGTTGGGTGGAAAATCTGTAATCTGACAAATCTCCATGACAAAATAATTTTATTATACTAAATATTTAAACATATACTGTAACAAATATTAACACGGAGCGGCTCTAGATTTTTTGAGTCCGCAAGATAGGATGAAGAGGTTCTATCAGTTATCAGTTAACAGTTATCAGTTATCAGTAGACAGCTCCGAAAATAAAAAAGATGAAGAGGTGTTGTTGAGATATAAATAATAGACATCTCCGGAAGAGAGGGAACAGGTATGGAGGGGGGTAAAAGTCAACCCCTAATGCGATCACAACGCAGAAACCCCAGAAACCGGGTTTCTCTGTTACGGGTTTCTCTGTTTCTGTTCCTACTCCCTACTCCCCACTCCCTACTCCCTATTAAAATGAATTATTTCAACTTAAATACCCGAACTGTTATGTTAATACCCTACACAACTCTAAAAAAATTTATATCTCCGATACCAGTATGCTTAGAAACAGAAAATTTGCAAGTAGTCTGGTCAATTTTCTCTAGGGAAAAATGTAGTGAGTTAGTAGTAGTAAATGCTCGACAACAACCATTAGGATTAATTTACTTACATAGTTTAATTCCTTATCTCATTTCTAACTCAGAAACCCAAAAACTTCCAACTAATCCTGCTATAAAAAATTGGCAACAACCTCTACCTCCAATCAGTTCTTTGATATTAAATAGTTTGATGATCTTATCAGCAAATTTAACTGTTGATAAATTATGGTCATATCTCCAATCTCAATCTAAAAAGCAGCAAATTAATCAAGAATATTCTAGTTTACCTATCGCTCTTGTAGATAGAAAAGGTAAATTTTTAGGTTTATTAGATAGTTGGCAGTTATTAGAATTTATTTCTAAAACTGAAGACCAAAAGCCAAATAGCTCTAAACAAAAAAAATCCTCAGAAACGCAGCAAATAATTACAAAAGATTTTGTTAGTCTAGGAAAAGTAGAGACCTCTTCTTATCTTTCTTCATTAATAAAGCTTTTAGAAAAATTACCTTTACCTCTAATGTTGCAGAATAATGAAGGTAAAGTAATAAATCAGAATTTAGCATGGCGTTCTGAGATAGAAAAAGAATCAGAATTAAGAGAAATTGTAGATACAGTTGTCAGTTTATCTACAAATAATATTAAACAACAGCCGAGCCAAGTAAAAATGCCAGACTCTCTAGCTATTTTTAGAGATGGCATAACATTTTCCTGTCCTACAACAACTGATTGGAAAATTTCCCCCACGACACTTTTAGAAGAAAGAGCCAAAATACCAAAACCAAATTCTAATTCTAGTTGGTGTTATTATACTCAACCAGATACTTATGTTTGTACTTGTCCTCAGCAAAATGGTCCAGAACGAGTATGGCAATTTAGTAGTCAAGAATTGTTTGACCTAACATTAGTATTAGCTCAGGATGTTACAGAACAACATTTAGTGGCAAAAGAATTACAAGCTAAAAATGCTGACTTAATTCAGCTTAACCGACTTAAAGATGAATTTTTGGCTTGTATTAGTCATGAACTAAAAACACCTTTAACTGCTGTACTGGGTTTATCTAGTTTATTGAAAGAAAAGACTTTGGGAAGTCTGAATGAACGTCAAAGTCGTTATGCTCAACTGATTCATCAAAGTGGCCGTCATTTGATGGCGGTTGTGAATGATATTCTAGATTTGACTCGGATGGAAACTGGACAAATGGAGTTGAACCCAGGAAAAGTTGACATTCGGAGAGTTTGTGACTTTGCTTTTCAGGAAGCTTTACAACTTCAATATAAGCATCCTGAAAGTAAATCTTCTGCTATCTTTCCTGATTCTCTACGAGCCAAATATACTTTGGAGATAGAGACTGATCTTAATATTATAGTCGCAGATGAGTTACGTTTGCGCCAGATGTTAGTAAATTTATTATCTAATGCTTTGAAGTTTACTCCCGCAGATGGCAAGATGGGGTTAAAAGTAGCTAGATGGGAAAAGTGGATAACTTTTACTGTTTGGGATTTGGGGATTGGTATTCCACCTGATAAACAACATTTGATTTTTCAGAAGTTTCAACAATTAGAAAATCCTCTAAGTCGTGAGTTTGAAGGAACTGGTTTGGGTTTAGTATTGACTCAACGTTTAGCTCGTTTACATGGTGGGGATATTACTTTTATTTCTCAGGAAAATAAGGGGAGTGAGTTTACTTTAATTTTACCACCAAGTCCTCCTCCAAAAGATTTAGAAATTGCAGGATGGGAAACGAATGATTATTTGAAAAAACAAGGATTAATTCCTAGTAAACCCAGTGAAGTAGCAAGTAAGAAAGAGAGGAAGTTATCGGTTAATAATTGTCAATTACCTTTAGTTAATTATTCATCTCGTTTAGTTTTAATTGTGGAGGCAGTTCCGCGATTTATTGAAGATTTGACAAATAAATTAACAGGTTTAGGTTATCGAGTAGTTATTGCTCGTTCTGGTACGGAAGCGGTGGAAAAGGCAAGAAAGTTACAACCAAAGTTAATATTTCTGAATCCATTTTTGCCTCTTTTATCTGGTTGGGATGTTTTAACTTTATTAAAAACTGATAATGATACTTGTCAGATTCCTGTAGTGATAACTTCTACTATTGGAGAGAAAGAAAGAGGGATAATTTATGGAGCAAATAAGTTTTTAAGTTTACCTGTAGAACAGTTAGCATTAGAAAAAATATTAACAGAATTTACTAATGCTCCATCACAAAAAGAGAGCTATCAAAAATTAATAATTCTTCGTTTAATTCCTGGTAAATACAAGTTTGATAATCCCACTACAGAAGAATCTATTTATGAGAATAAATTTCTTTCTCTTCCAGTTGAATATAGAATTATAGAAGCAGATGATTTAGGTCAAGCTAATTTACTTGCTAAAATTTGGCATCCTCATGTAATTTTGATAGAAAGAATTTCTAATTCTATTACTCCTGTTAAATTTATTCAAAGTTTAAGTCAATATTCTACTTTAGCTGCTATTCCTTTAGTAACTCTTGATTCGGAAACTACTCAAGCAGCTAATCAAATTAAACAATTATCTGTATTTCCTTGTTTAGCTTTTGAAAAAAATGATAATAATTTAACCGAAACCAAAGTTGATGATGAATCTTTAACATCTGCATTGTCGCAAGTAATTTCTATTGCTGCGGGTGTGAGTTGGGTGCCAACTATATTAGTTATGGATGTGGCGAATATTAAAGATTTTACAGTACCTTTAACAGATATTTTGTCTAAGGAAACTGTGGCTAATTTTTCAGATTTTGCATCAGAAAAAAAGGGGAAAGAGTTAGGAAATAATACTTTTAATTTTTCAACTTTTCCGGCTTTTATTTCTGATTTAGAAGCAACCGAGAAAAATTCGCAAAATTGTGAATCCACAAAATTACCAATTGATAGTACACAAGTTTTAGTTCAGTATATTCAAACTTCTGGATTTAAAGGTTTAATTGCTAAATCTTGGGTAGAGGTTTTATCACAATTGCAAAATCATAGTGTAGATTTATTATTAATTTGTTTAAGGGGAAATTTACCTCTTGGTTTCGATAAAAGATTATCTGATTTAGAGAAAATTTTAACAAAACCTCCTATATTAGTTTGGGAACATTCTGATTATCAATTACCAAGAAATCTTACACGAAAAAATCTAAATTTAGTTTTGAATAAGATTGCGACAAAAATTTTGCCTTCTGATTTATCAATAGTAGATTTATTGACAGAAATTAAGAGTCATTTGATATTTTAGAAATTAGGGAGTAGGGAGTAGGGAGTAGGGAGTAGGGAGTAGTTTTTTAATTTTTAATGCAGTGGAAAAACCACTGCTTTTTTTATATCAGCTACATAGAAAATAATCACCCAACAAAAATTGCTTTTTTTGGGCAACATTTATTGGGTTTTATGACAATATTTGTTGGTTTTATTTTAAATAAATAGGCTATATATTAGTTAAATAATCCACAGACTAAATTCTAATTTGGAGACTAATATAATGTCTAAAAAAACTAAAAAATCTAAAATTATTAAGTATTTGTATATCAACTGCGCTGAAAGAATTGCTATTTTAAAATTGAATTTATGGGGCAGTGTCTTGAGTGTGTCGTTGAAGCAGGAAAAGAATATCTATTTAAAGTATTTAAAACCCATAAAGATGCTGATATGGAGACTTATAATTCTGAAATATCTACAATAATTTTGTTCGTTAGGGTGCCTTGTCGTCGGTTTATTTTATCAAAATTTACTCCGTAAATAAGACGATTTCCAATTAGATATACATAATAAATTTATCTAATTGGAATTTTGTACAACAATTGTTGGTTGTCT
This sequence comes from Okeania sp., assembly GCF_035285525.1. Taxonomy (GTDB): domain Bacteria; phylum Cyanobacteriota; class Cyanobacteriia; order Cyanobacteriales; family Microcoleaceae; genus Trichodesmium. The sequence continues at coordinate 75,079 of NZ_JAYKGW010000039.1, forward strand.
TTTGGGAAGATACTGTTATGATGTTTATTACATAATTAGCTGATGCTGTAAACTTGCTGTTTAAAATGGGAGGAAATTCTTAAATTGAGAAAATAATCTGCTAAATCAAAATATGTTTTTTTCAACGTTACCCTACCTAAATTATGATGCAAAGTGAGGTTATATGCACCGAAAAGATTTTAATACCCCCTCTTATATTGATGAAGTGAAAAAACTAGCAAGCGATCGCAATATCAATGTTCTAGAAGTTGATAATTTATTAGATGCAATAGAGAAAATTTTCAAAGTTTCTATTTCTGAAAAGTATAAAATGATGATTTACTTAGCAATAAGAAGTTTCTTTAAGATAGAAGATATGGGTGAAATAACTGAAAACAATATATGTTATTTTCAATGTTATGCTACTAAATTATGGAGCAAAGTGAGGTTATATGCCTAGGAAAGACTTTAATTCTAACTCTTCTATTGATGAAGTCAAAAAAGAAGCGAATTATTACAAGATCAATGTTTGATAAGTTGATAATTTATTAAACGAAATAGAGGAAAATTTCAAAATTTCTATTTCTGAAAAGTATAGAATTATGCTCTACTTAGGGATGGCTGGTTTGTATACAAAGAAAGAGCTAAAGTAACTGGACACACTTACAGAAATATACATTCTGATTTCAACAAAAATCTAGGTTGGTATCTGAAAGAATATTTTTATCCTTAATCACAAGATATGCGTTTTGGTATCACTTCTTTAAGAAGAACTATTTATTCTTTATATCTAAAATGTTTTGATCAATATAATGATGATAATTTAACTAACATTTTACCTAGCCGTGTGCAAGAAAATTTAGAAGTTAAAGAAGATTCAAAAGTTGATGAAAATATTGACGATAATCGCCTAATTACTGACTAATCAATTTTTTCCATTTTCCAAGACCAAACACTATAATATAAGAAACGAATCAATTTATGAAAAGAGAATCATCTAATCAAATATTATCCAAATATAGTTTAATTGAGACTTCTAAATTAACCGCATTACTACAACAAAAATGCGATGAAGACGAACGTGCTAATTGGATTAGAGAATTAGGTGAACTTATTGAACCAGAAGTAATTAAATTTTTGTGGAATTTAAGAAATAATATGGAAAATGAAGACCCTTTTGTTCAATATGAAATAAAGCTTAGTCTTCACAAAATTACAAGTCATCCTCATGTTGATATTGATATATTTCTTGAAAATTTATCAGTATTCCAAACCCAAGAAAAAAATTCCCAAGCTCCTAAAATTCTAATTGACTCTAACATACTTGAAGAATTTTTATTAAGAAATAAAACTACTACTAGCCAAGATGTTACTAGAGTAGTTGAATGGGTTTTATCTGAAAAGATTAATCCCTATCTTGGTAAAAAGGGATTAGAAAATCTTTGGTCAAGGGCTGAAAATTTGAGAGGAAAAGAATATGCTAACCGTCTTATTATAGAAATTATAAGTCAATTTAATATTTGTGAAATTGACTTGAAAGAAATCGATCTGGAAAAATATCCCACTGTCAATATACCAACTATTATTCAACTTGAATGTGCTAAGAAATATGATTTGAATGCCATCATTACTTTAAGGGATAGGGATTTTATAGGTAGTGATTGGCCTTATATTTATTCACCAGCATTATTCTTAGATTATGTAGAGTCTCAAAAGTTTGATTTATCTCCTGAATCTTTCAGAGAAAAAGAAGCTCAAAAATATATTGAGAAAACGAGAGAAAAACTATCCAAGATTTGGAATCAAGAACTGAAAAAAAATACTCATTTTGAGGACAGATTACTCCTTTTTCAAGGTTGGAGTATTCAAAAGTTTGAGCTTCTTTGTACCAAAGGAGACCTAACTTCTGCTACTTTTATTTTACAAGATAAGTCTGGAAAAGAACATTCTCAAAAGTCTGGTTTCAAAAGAGGTTCAATATAATGCACTTTTTACCGCTTTTGATAAGGCTTTATCTCATATAGTTGAGATTAAACATGAACTAAAATTTATCTACATAGCTAATTTAAAGCCAGGTAAAGAAGGTTATGTAACTGTTATGGCTTCTGTAAAATATGGCGAGGAAGAAGTCATTAAAATTTATAGCCATGAAAGTATAATTAAAGCGTATCTATTTGCTTATGTTAAAGCAATTATTGCCATTTATGCTCCTCACGAATGTTCTCAAGATACTTATAAAGAAAACGAATTAATGAGTCTATATAAAATAGGAGTTAGAGACTTTTATAAGTTAAATTTCAGCAAGGTAGATTTAAGTGACAATGAAGCTAATCTCTCAGAATCTACTTTGATAGAGTGTGATTTTAGTAATGCTAATCTTTCAGGCGCGAATCTCACAAAAGCTGATTTAACTAGAGCAAATTTAACTAATGCAAATTTAACTAATGCAAATTTGACTGAAGTTAAGTTAGACAAAAATAATCAAACTCTCTTTGAGGATACAATTTTGACTAATACTATTATGCCGGAAATAAAAATTTCCGTTAGTAGACGGTCACGAATAAATATAATAGTTAGATTATTAGAACAAATTGATTTTCAAGAAAGTAAATGTCAGTTATTAATAGTTCATAGAATGACTACTCCTATATGGTGGTCTAGCGATTTGGGTATGTATTTTTGGGAAATAAATAAAAAAATACTTCAAAAAGGTATTCTGATAAAAAGAGTTTTTATACTTCCTGAATCTCCCACACCAGAGCATCTACAAATACTTCGAGAACAAGCAGAATTTGGTATAGAGATAAGATATATTTGCTATACTAAAGCAGAAAATGTTGATAACTATGATTTGCATAATACTAACTTAATGGTTTCCGAAAATTTGTCCGTCGAAAGAAACTCTTTTACAAGTAGAATATTAATCAATAAAGAGGAGGAAAAAGGTTATATCTCTTATCAAGAAATAGATTTGAAAACTGATAAAGAACTTTTCTATTCCATTTGGAAAGAGGCAGAAACTTACAGTTGTTCTGTATCAATCCCGAATGAATCTTTGAAAAAATAACGTAAGCATTTAGCAGTTAGTAATAGTTGCTCACTCTGTCCGCTCAAAAATGATCATGCTGTAGGGACGTTGCATCCAACGTCCCTACTTTCTACTTCCTACCCTCTACGGAATCAATTAATTTGTCTAATTCTTGCTGCATTTCCGTGAGAACTCTTTGATAGCAAGCATCAACATAACTGCGATCGCTAGCTGCTTTCCGTCCATAACGTTCAAAAACAATGGGAGGACAAACCCGAGTATGAATCTGTACTGGGAAAGGGAAATTAGGCAAAGGTCCGATAGCTAGTCCCCAAGGCAAACCTATATAAATAGGAAACACTTCCGGGTCAGCATCAAATAACCACGGCATTCCCCACTGATGGAGTTGCTTTATTTGTTCATAAAAATCAGCCAATATAATTAGAGTATCATGGGCGCCATGAGAAATCATCGGTACAATCGGAACTTCTTCCCGCAAAGCCAACTTGATAAAACCTTTACGTCCGGCAAAATAGATTTTATTTCGCATAGAATAGGGGCGAAAAACATCAAGACCTCCACCAGGATAAACAGCTACAGAAGCATTTCTAGCAAAAGCAGCGATCGCCATTCTTGGGTGCGCTCTAACTGCTCCACATTGTACTGGGGTAGATGAAGTTGGGAAAACTGACCACGCATTCTGGTGCATTAGTCCATAAGCTAAACGTTCTGTACCAAATCTCTTAAACCAGTCATACATACACATGTGCATATCTGGAGCAGCTAAACCACCATTATGAGAACCAACTATGAGAACTTTCTCATCAGGAATATGATGCCAACCATCAGTTTGAACGCGGAAGTAATAGCGATAAAACCATTCCCATAGTGGCATCATTGATTTAATTACTTCTGGATCGCGGTCATCTAATGACCAACCGTCAAAAGGTTTACGGATATTTTGTTGATTAGCAGTCATTTCAGTTATCAGTTATCAGTTATCAGCACTTCCTTTCAGTAATTAATAATTAATAATTAATAATTAATAATTATCTCTTCTTATAAATGAAGAGGATTGGATAAAAGGAATTTTTTTCTTTTTTCTCCATAAATGGAGAGGGTTTATACCTTAATTTTTCGGTAATAGGGAGGCTAGGAAAATCAGTTATTAGTTATCAGTACTTCCTCCAGAAATCGAAAATTTACTTTTTTGTATTCCTGAAAGGAGAAAGTTGATACCTTATTTATTTATTGGCCATAACTTGTACTTATTTTCGGTTAGTATTTACTGAATTATAGCGGATTAAAATTTATTTGATTATATTCCGTTACCAAACTGAAGTGCCAAAGGATTTGGAGACCAAATCCCTACAGTTTTTCCTCAGAAATGATTTGATATTGCTATAGCTGAATGCTTACTGTCCATAAGTCTTAATTTTTACTATTTAGTGGTAGAAAATGGAAATTTTTTTGGTGGATTAAATAATGTTTTACCAAACCTAGATTGAATTTTTAAATTGCAGTTTAATGGAGCAGTTTCAAAGTCACAAAAATAAGCAGCAACTGGTTTTTTTTGAGCTGGTTGACATATTTGTAAATTATAACCATATTCTCTGGCTACGCTACCGAAATGATTGATAAATTTGTAAATATCTATATATTCTTGCTTTTCCCAAGTTAATTGATTTACTACTAAAATTACCCATGTATCATCGGGGTTAATAAACCAAGTTTCAAGTAGTTCAACACCAAAGAAATCTTTAGTTAGCCATAGACTAGGAATGCTTGGTTTAGTTTGAGATAAAGGAGGTTTAGGTAGTTCAGAAATTGGATTTATTGGACAGGTGGGAAAAATAATTTTAGGTGTTGCATTTGCAGGTGGAAGGAAGATGGAAGATGGCAGAAGGAAGAAGGAAGATGGCAGAAGGAAGAAGGGAAAATATAGTAATAATTTTAGATGCAACATATTAAGGAAGAATTCATTAATGGATAATTGATAATTACTTCTGTTTAAAACCGTTCTTGATTGAATCTAAGGAAATATTCTTTCTTTTTATCAGCGAAACTACCGCTTTTTATCCTTAAAAGGAAAGGCTTTATCTCTTGATTTTTTGGTAATAAGAATCAGGAAGAATAGGAAATATTTTGGATAAATTAAATAATTATCAGGACTTACGCAAAATTACCATCTTTTGGTCGATTAGCCAATCCTATTCTTTGTAAGAAGAAGTAATTATTAATTATTAATTATTAATTGTTAATTATTGAAAGCAGATTTCTAGCAAATAATGTACAAGGCGAATAGTGAAAATTTTTTAGTGCGGGAATCTTGCCCGCGATGGGTATACTTGAGATTTCTAGCAAATCATATACTAGACGAATAGTGAAAATTTTTTAGTGCGGAATCTTGCCCGCGATGAGTATACCTCATCACAAAATACGGTTTATTTAAGATGAAAAATTATAAGATATGGAAACATTATATAAGCTTTTCAGATTACAGAAGTACAAGAAAAATCCTTAACTGAACTGTATTGCGTCATAACAATATCAAGCACTTTATATCAGTATTATTGGTAACATTATCTCACTTTTGCTTGAGTTTTAAAACCAAACCCCTATAGTTTTTTTTGCAAATAATTTTAAATTTTCCAATACTTACCCAGAAACCGGATTTCTTGGCGGAAATTTTATGATTTGAACAACTATATTTTCCCAACTAATATCTGTTTATTAGGAAATTAACTAATAGCTGACAGTTCAACGTTAAATGGTTATTATAAATTCTTTTGATAACGCATTCCTGGTAATTGAATTACTAATCCTAATAATTCTAATTGTAGGAGAGAACTAGAAACTTCCCCCGATGATAAACCTGTTTTTTGAATAATTAAATCTAACATTATAGGTTCACTAGAAATATGTTGAAAAATCTGAGCTAATATAGGTTCTAAATCTGGTATAAAATTCTCTTTTTTCTCCTCAAATAAAGATAACTGTTCAGCAGATTCTTCCACATCAATATCTAAAGGTGGCATGGCTCCTAACATTTCTAATAATCTATCCATTGTAATCGGAATTACCTCCGCGCCTTTATTAATTAACTGTAAACAACCATGAGATTTTTCGTCATCTAAACGAGCCGGTAAAACATACACATCTCGACAAAATTCATTAGCTATATCTGCTGTAATTAAAGCACCAGATTTTTCCGGAGCTTCCATAATTAAAATTGCTCTACTTAATCCGGCAATAATTCTATTTCGTTGGGGAAAATGTTGTTTATTTGGCTTCGTTACAGCCGGATATTCACTAACAACTAATCCCTGTTTAATGACCTGTTCAGCTAAACTTTTATTTTCCCTTGGATAAACCATATCAACCCCGTTTCCAAAGACCGCAATAGTCCGACCCCCTGCTTCTAAACAAGCACCATGAGCTTCCGTGTCAATTCCTGCTGCTAATCCCGAAACAATTGTAAACCCACTTTTGGCTAAAATTGTACTTATTTTTCGAGTCCAACGACGACCATATTCCGAGGGATGTCTCGTACCAACTATGCCTACTGTGGGAGTAATACCTAATATTTCTTGGGAGTCTACTATGCCTCGATAATATAACACAGGCGGAGGTGTGGGAATTTCTTGGAGGAGACGGGGATAGTCTGGGTCTGCTGGTGTCCAAAAATAAGGATTTTTCTCAATATGTTCTTTCAGGAGTTCTTCTGGGTTAATACGCGATCGCTCTTCGACTATTTTTCCTATTTTTTGAGGGCCTAAACCTGAGACGTGGCCTAATTCTAGGGGAGTTGCTGTCCAAGCTCTGGCCAGGGTCTGGAATTGTTGTTTGAGGTTTTGGAGGGCAATTGGACCTATACCGCTAATTTTTGCCCATGCTAACCAATAGGCACGTTCTTCAGTCAATTATTTTGTCCTCTTGAGGAATGATTAGTTTTGAAATTATTGTAAGCCCTTGTTGTTCCCGTTAGGGTTGCAGAGCATGGAACGTTAAGAAGAGGGGGTAGACATTGGAGACAAGGTAGACATTGGAGACAAGGTAGACATTGGAGACCAAAACCCTACGGTTACTTTTTTTATTTTCACTATTGATGTTTTCTTCAATATTAGCCAAAATCTAGATTTAGATATAGAAAAGAAAAGAAAGGTTTCAAACCTTACTAATTTATCTGATAACTGATAACTGAAATAACTTGTGGAAGCTAATTTATAGGTTTAAACTCCAGGATTTTTCGTGGAATTTTTGTCAAAAATTGGAGTAGAAAATATGACTAATAATTATAGAAGTAGTTTTCAGTTTTGACACAACTGGCAGTGTATCCTTGCCTAACTCAAGTACATCGAAAAATTAAAAGTACCGTAACTCAATTAATTTCAGAAATTCCCGGTATTCAGATTGGAATAATTGCTCATGGAGATTATTGCGATCGCTGCTCTAGTTCTGGAAATAAAAAGGTTACAGCATATTCTTTATATTGACTTCAATCCCATAATCTTTGAATAGGATAATCATTAAACTTGATATCTCGACTAATCAAAATAAGAGAATTATTGATAGCTTGAACAATTAACATTCTATCAAATGGATCGCGGTGATTTGAGGGAAAAGGCAGTCCTGCATATAATTCAATATCTTTGTCTGTAATAGGTAAGATGGAAATATCCATGTATTCCAATTCTTTAGATAAATCTTCAATAGTTTGATTAATTTCCAACTTACCTATATTAATTTTAATAGCAATTTCCCAAAGACTAACTATACTAAAATATAAGTTTTCTTTACTGTCAATAATATTCTTGACTTTAATCGATATATTATTATTTCCTAGTAAATACCAAATAAAAACATGAGTATCCAAAATATATTTCATATTACATATATTCCGTCAAATCTTCTAATGGTTCATCAAAATCATCTGACATAAAAATTTTACCTGCCCAACTACCATAACGTCCAACAGTTTCTATCTTTTCCTGGGATTGCTTATTATTTGGATATTTTTCTTGTAGATATTCTGCATAATGCAATACTTCAGTCTTCAGAGATTCAGGTAGATTAATGACAATTTTCCACAAAGCTAACTCAATATTCATAATTTTTATTAGAAACAACTTATTTAAAAATAATATCATATTTTTTACTCAATAATCTCATCATACAGATTGTTATCCTCTTCTACTTGCGGTTTCATAGAAGTCAGAATTTCCTCTAATGGAATTTGATCTAACAACTGATGACGCTCTTGGGTGTAGTCTCCATAACTGGAACTATAGTATTGAAGAAACCGGATTGTATCAACAACTCCTAAAGAATAAATTAACGCTCTATGTCCTTTTCTGATAATTTTCTCTTGGGTTTGACTCATTATTATTCTCCATTTACATATATTTCATTAGCCAACTTCCAGGATTATTAACTCCTACATTAATAACCTCAAGATTTCCTTGCACATTGTACTGTTATTTGCTATATAAGGTAAGCTTTATTATAGAAATAAACTTATATAAAACATGATAAAACTCAAAAAATGGCAATTAATAATACTCGCTATTCCTCCTCTTGCTGTAGTCGCTTTCCTAATGATATCCGCTGGCAAACAAATTAATAATTGGGGTCTCAACTGGCTCTGGGGAATATTCATCCTGGTTTTTGTGGGATGGCGTTGGTTACTTGTCAAATGGACTCGCACCACAGTTGCCCAAATGGAAGCAGTAATAGCAGAAGTTCACCAACAGATTCCGACCATAGACAACACAATAACCGCACCCGTAGAAAATGAAACTACCCAAAAACTGGAAACCACCCTCCAAGAAATTCTCAAATCATGCCGTAACGACCCCCCATTCTGGGAAAACTGGCAAATATTCTGGCAACGTTGTCAAGAAGTAATAACTGCTGTTGCTCATGCTTACCATCCCGAAGTCAAATATCCCCTACTCAATATTTACATCCCTCAAGCTTACAGTTTAATTCGAGGTACTGTTGATGACGTAGATAGATGGATGCAAAAATTATCCCCTACCCTCAATCAAATAACTATCGGTCAAGCATATCAGGGATATGAAATATACCGTAAATTAGAACCTTCCGCTCGGAAACTTTTCCAAGCTTGGGGTTGGGCACAATGGTTACTAAATCCGGTGGCAGCAGCAGCAAAATTCGCTAGTCAGCGTTACAGCGAACAAGCAAACCAGCAGTTGTTAGTCAATTTTAGTCAAGTATTGCGGGAAGTGGCGTTGCGAAATTTGTCTCGACAGGCGATCGCTCTCTATGGAGGTAAGAATCTAGAGTTTTCTGATTCTGCTATTCCAACTCCCAGTCTCCCAAAAGCAGAAACTCAAACTCTGGAACAAATTCTGGCAAAAGCTGAACCTGTAGAAACTGTCGAGCAAAAACCTGTTAATATTTTATTGGTAGGACGCACCGGAGCTGGAAAAAGTAGTTTAATTAATACTCTGTTTCAAGCAGACCTTGCGGAAGTCGATGTGTTGCCAAGTACGGATAAAATTAAAAATTATCAGTGGCAAGCAAACATGGGAGAAACTCTTAATCTTTGGGATACCCCCGGTTATGAACAAGCTAACCGCACTGACTTACGAGAATTAGTGCTTGACTATGCTCAAACTGCCGATTTATTATTATTAGTTACCCCCGCTCTCGATCCTGCGTTACAAATGGATGTAGATTTTCTCCAAGACATGAAACAGGAAATTACAGATTTGCCTGCTATTGTGATCATTACCCAAGTCGATCGTTTACGTCCGCTCCGGGAATGGCAACCACCTTATGATTGGGTATTTGGCAAACGTCCGAAGGAAAAATCTATTCGGGAAGCAACTCAATATCGAGCCGAAATATTGGGAGATTTTTGTAATCAAGTTTTGCCTGTGGTGACGGCCGATATTAAAAATAATAATAGAAATCCTTGGAATGTTGATGCTATATCATTATCTTTAGTAGAAGCTATTGCTCCTGCTAAACAACTACGTCTAGCTCGGTTTTTGCGCGCTCGCGAAGCTCGTTCTGTAGCAGCAGCTAAAATTATTGACCATTATACTTTTCAAATGGCAACTACTCAGGGTTTAACTGCTTTATTCAAAAGTCCGGTGTTGCAATTTATTTCTACTTTGACCACAGGTTCCCCAACTTTAGCATATTTGCTCGCAGAAAAAATTCCGGTGGAAGAGTTGCCTGTAGTTATTGGTAAATTACAAATGGCTTATGATTTGTTCTCCCTATTGAGTGAGGATGGAAATGTGGGTAGTTTTGACCTGTTAGCATTATGGCCTTTGTTATTAGAAAATCCTTCCACACCAGACCGCAATGCTTGGGCATTTGGTCACGCTTTGGTAGAATATTGGATGCAGGATTTGAGTATTGTTCAGTTGCGCGAGCGCTTTGAGAATTATCAGGACTAAAGCCACGGGAACCCAGAAACCCGGTTTCTTTGCGTAAGTCCTGATACAGAAAAAAGGAAGAATAAGAAAAAAAACACTTCTTACTCTTCCCCTATTCTCCATGCTCTCAACATTCCCGATCGATATCTGCTTAAACAATCTGGAAACTATCAGATGTCAACTCACCTTCATGTCTGATGGCAAGTGTATCAGTACCTAAGTTAAGAATAGATAAAAAGTGATTATCGGTATCATTATCCATAAATCCTAATTCAATGGTAGAGACCTGACTCACTGCTTGTTCTGCAGTAATACCAAAATTTGCTGATAACTGTAGGATATCCTCCCCAACAACGAAGTCTCTAACCCAATCAACTTCACTCCCGATGTTGAAGACAAAAGTATCTTGTCCATCACCACCATGAAGTTGGTCTATTCCTGAGCTACCTGTTAAGATGTCATTACCATCACCACCATAGAGGTAATCGTTTCCTGCATCTCCAGTTAATCCATCGTTTCCATTACCACCATTGATGTAATCGTTTTCTGCATCTCCATTTAATATATCGTTTCCATCATCACCAAAAATTCTATCGCTTCCTGTTGTACCAGTTAGAGTTTCATCTCCTTCAGTACCTTGTATTTCATTGAAGTCATTGAAAAATCCTTGTCTTCCAAAAAAACCATACTCTCCTCTGCCACCAGAATGATGATGTCCTCTGCTCATAGTTAATTTGCTCCTTTTTAATATTATGATTTACTAGATGTGCGATCGCTCAACAATTCTTTGAATAAAGAATACCAAATCCGCTAGATTCAGGAAATACTCAAAAAAGTAAAAATCTCGATCAGAGAAGGATGAAAATATTTAAGTTATTACCTGGCAATAACTGGACTTGGTATGTTTGCTAAAAATTACTTACTAGAGAAAAAAATGATTGAGCTAGAAATTTAACAGAACATTACTCTACTTAAAGTTAGAGAGCTATTAAACTTTTCTATTCTCTTTCAAGTTATTCACTTAAGTTATATAGTAACTAGATGTAACTTAAATGTCAAGTGTTTGGAGAAAAATTTTTTTTTCTATCAATAAGTTTAGACAGTACAAAACTTTGGGTTAATTGCTAGTCAAGGCTTTCAGCTATCCAAATGTGAGAAACTCTCCCCAAACGAGCTGTAGCTACTGTAAGCTTTTACCAGTAATACTTGCAGCCTTGAAAGTCAGTCCTTTTTTATCAGAATTTTCTAATCTCTAGCTTTCACATCAAGACTTCATCACTTAAGTTTTAAAGTGATGAAAAAGAAATTGTCAAGGGGTAATTTGAGTTATCAGTTATCAGTACCAGGACTTACGCAAAGTTACTATATATAGAGTTAAAAAACTATTGCACAATAGTTTTGAACGCTACATATATGGTCTCTGCGTAAATCCTAAGTACCTCTGGCTAAACCCAAAGGCTGGAAATACTGAAGCAGGACTTACGCTAAACCACTATATATAGTAGGGCTGCACTTCGAGCTTGGCGCCAGCCAATGGCATTCACCCTCTACAAATAACCTTTTTCTAAGGATTTGCCTAAGTCCTGATTTATGAAGCTTTAAAAAAAGGAAAGACCTTAATTTTTACACAAACGATACCAACGGATATAATATGACTTTTATAGCAGCCGCCAAGGCCGTTAGCACATGGACTGATGATGAATCAAAGACCACGGAAACACTTGAACAACTGTTCCCTGTTCCCAGTTAAGTGTTCCCAGTTAAGTGTTCCCTGCTATAATTTTTAATTTTTCACTTCTGACTTGCCTATGGCACTATATCGTCCCATCCCCACCAAGGACTCACTTCCAACACACCTGTGGGACTTAAAATGACCCTAAATAATCCCAGTTGCTTTTGTTTTTCAGAAACAGATTTATTTTTAGTAAAATTAACTAGCCTGGGTAGGGGAGTTTCCAATACATAATTTTGAGCAGATTGATTCATCGGTTCATAACTAGCGATCGCTCCATCACCATCTACTTTGACCAGATATTCCAAATCTTCATACCAAATAGGCGTTGTTTGCCAGCTCTGATTGATTTGGTCATACAACTTTTGATTCAACTCTTCTAGCTTCCCTGCTTCATAAATTTCTGGAAAAATCATTTTAGGTTTGGCCTGACACTCATTACTGTCGCATTCATCATTGGTCACATTTAACTGGGGAGATGATTTCCTGGCCGAGACAGACCATAGCTTAATAGTTTCATCTGCACTACCGCTAGCCAAAGTCTCCCCATCCGGACTAAAACCAACAGACCAAACTGGTTTAGTATGACTTTGATATGTTTCGATTAATTTCTGATTTTCCACTTGCCACAGATAGATTTTTTTGTCGTAACTACCACTAGCTAAAGTCTCCCCATCCGGACTAAAGGCAACAGACAAAACTGCTTTTGAATGCCCATCAAAAGTTCCAATTTCCTGACCAGTATCTGTTTTCCATAACTTGATAGTTCCATCCTGACTGCCACTAGCCAAAGTTTTGGCCTTGGGGTTGTATGCGATCGCCCAAATAGGACGAGAATGAGCTTTTAAAATATATTGTTCTGTTCCAGTTTTCACATCCCAGATTTTAAGTTTGCCATTTTTGCCACCACTAGCTAAAGTTTTCCCATCCGGGCTAAAAGCTAAAGAAATTACAGGACTAGAATGGTGCAAACGCAAGATTTCGGTTCCAGTTTTTAGACTCAGTAACTTAATAATACCGCTGTAACTACCAATACCGATAGTTTCTCCATCGGGAGAGATAGTAACTGCTTTAATATCATCAGCATTAACATTGATAGTGCTAACCAGGTTTCCGTTACTAAAATTCCATAATTTTACGCAATCATCCCAACCACCAGTAACCATAATTTTTCCATCAGGAGTTATTGCCATAGACTGAACTGCATCAGCATGAGCTGCAATAGTATGGGTTAATTTCCCGCTAGGTAAATCCCAAATTTTTACTGTGCCGTCATAACTGCTACTAGCTAGGGTTTTTCCATCTGAACTCATTGCAACTGCATAAACCCAAGTTGAATGACCAGACAAAGTTTTTAGAGGCTGTTTTTTTTCTGTTAATTTATGGTTTGTTTCTGGGATTTTTGTTGATAGTAACTGCTGCCAATTTATTCGTTCTGTACTTTTAATTACAACGGTTGTTGTGAAGGCTGTAATTAATGCTGTCATGGCTATTGTGGTGGATGTCTGAGTAATTTGTTTGGATTGCATAATTTTTTTTATTGAAGTACATGACTATGAGTTATTAACTCATTAGAAATAGGGAACGGGGCACAGAAAATAACTTGTATTCTTAGTTTCAAGGAAATAGTATTGACTTGAAGACTTGACTTTTTTAAGAATGTTACTACTTCTACACCACTACCGATTATTTTGGTATGAGGAATTAGTTTCTCAGGAGAATTAAATATGTTAAAATTGACAATTTTACCGAAAAATCAAGGGAAAATTATTCTGGTTACTTCTTCTATGATTCTTATTCCTTCTGGATTCTGGCTTCTGGCTTCTCCCCTGAAAAAAAGACTTATTCAGCAAGCCTTAATTATTCATTATTTACCCTGATTTTAATGACTTTTTCTTGTATTCAATCCACTTTCTCATCAAGAATAAAACAATAATAACTATACTAGCGACAATTCCTAATGGAGTCACATAAGTCCAATGCCCAAACATTTTTTCACTAATATGCCACATCAAAAGAAACATTAATAAATAAGTTAATTGGTGAATTTTTCTCCAATTTTTCTTGAGTTTTTTCACACTCCAGTCATTAGAAGTAATAGCTAATAAGGCAAAAATCCCTAATATAACTATTCCTTGTGAATAAACTAAATAAGCTTTTAAGTCAAAGACATCAAAGTTTCTTTTCGTAAATAATAAAATTCCATGACCTGCACCCAATAGAAATGAAATAACCCCGATTTCACGGCGATATTTAAGTAATATTTTCGGAACATTGGTTTTATTTGTACTAGGAAAAACTTTTCTCAGAATGGTTGGTAACAAAGTAATAATATAGGCAAGTAAAGCTAAAAATCCTAGATAACTAGCAAAATTTGGTGTGTTAATCATGAAGTTTTCCATTTTCGTAATTCCCTCATTTTGACAATTTATATTATGTCCGGATAATCAGTGATGAAAAAAATTTCTCCCTTCTAACCTTTTCTTTTCTCTTGTCTTTCTTCCTGCAAAGTGTAACTATTCAAACGGCCATGATATCAGTTTGATTGAATAGCTTTGAACCGATGAATATACAATGGCTCAGACCTAGATATATAGCACTAAGTTTTTTAGTTAGGAAAATAAACTTTGATTCTGAAGAAACAGAGAATATTAGAACATTTAGGATTTACCCATAGACCATAGATATAGTACTCAAAACTATTGCGCAATAGTTTTTTTAACTCTATATACAGCAGATTTTGGGCAAATGATTTACGGGGTAAATAGTAAAAACATTGTAGTGCAGGCCGGAAAGCACACAAAAGTATACCTCATAAGAACGAAAAGCGCTGTATAGTATCTTTGCGTAAGTCCTGATTAAACAAATTTTTTCTCTAGATTAGGGGACATGTATCACTAAAGTGTTAATATCTATCTCTATATTATACATAAGTGATAAAAACGACAACTAAATCTATGAAAAATTTTTCTAGTTTATTAGGACTAACGGATGAACGCTATTGGTAGGGTATATTAGGGTAGCGTAACGGAACAAGACTCCTTATATAGTGCCTTTGCGTAAGTCCTGTTTATCAAGAGGGTGTAAAATACTTGACAATAGATATCAACTATGTGAGGTTTATTAGGGCTTGCTAATTAAATGCTATAGCAACTCCCATACTTGTGAGGTACAAAATTCCTGATTTTAGGGAACAGGAAACACAGAAGGTGGGAACAGGAAAAATGTGGTTCGTCAAGAGTGAAAAGCGCTGTCAAACTATTGCGCAATAGTTTTTTTTGACTTTATATATATAGGACTTACCTATGGACGCTATCTGTAGGGTGCGTTTTGCGTTCCGCAAAGCTCGGCTTTATATGTCGGCTCGCCGAAACCCTACGCGACATGGAAAGCGGAGCATTCCCTATACGAAAAAGCGTATCTAGTAACTGAGCCAGACTCTATATATAGTGCCTCCCGCGTAAGTCCTGATATATATAGAACCCCTAACCTTATCTTTACAAAGGTGTGTTTTTTTTGCCAAAGAAGTAAGTCAGGAGTCAACCCACCCCTAACCCCTCCCAGGAGGGGAAATAGGGAAAAAGCTAGAAAGAATTAGAGCCTTATATTCACCATCTCCCCATCTCCCCATCTCCCCATCTCCCCATCTCCCCATCTCCCCATCTTCTAAAACTGAAAAACTTAATAGTATTCCAAAATTAACTAAAAATTAATCTGATTTTAATTACTGTTGACTAAAGTAGGAATTAAGTTGACATATATACCACAATAATTCACTAAAGAGCAATGAACTTATATTATCGAATTTTATTAGGTAAAATCTCAATATTAGCCAGTTTATTTATCACTAACTTAAGCGTCTTAGCATCTACCAAAGAAACCAGTCTTTTGATTGAAAATAATAATAACTATTCCTATAAAAGTTTAGTAGAACAAAAACAAATCAATACTATTACACAATCAAACTATCTCTATAAAATTAATAAATTTAATTGCAATATTTTAATTTTAACTCCAATCAAATCTGTGATTCATAAATATTTGCAAATATTTGATTTTTTTCTAATTAATTAATCAATCTATTAACCAAATTTAAACTAATAATAAACTTATGGAGATATAGTATTTGAGGCAGAATTAAATAGATATAAATTTAGGTCAAAAATACTGCCATTAATACACCAAAAATCACTATCTACCGCTTCTCAACAGAGTAGTGTATCTATTGCTTATACCGATAATGCATCAGGTGGAGATGGATATCCAGATTCCAGAGTCTTTGTTGTTAGTAAATACTCCTCAGATGTTAACGCCATTCAACAGTTTGACAGTATCTACCGAATTATTGAAACCAACAGTGATGATACAAGTACCACCTTTACCTGGTCAGTTTTTGAGCATAGTGGAGAAGATGGTGCTATTAACGGTGCAGGTTTTGCTAATGTAGATAACCTAGAAATTGATACTCTGGGTAACATCTGGGACGTAACCGATATGTCTACTAGAACTCATAATGGTTTTGATACTGGTATTGCAGGATCTCTAGACGAGATTGACCATAATCCTACTGGAAATATTGGCGACTTGACAGGAGTATTTGGTAATAACTGGGTGTTCTATATTCCTGTTGTTGGACCAAATGCTGGATTAGTTGTACCTTTTGCTTATGGTTCTCCTCGTTACCAAATTACTAGACCATACTTTATCAGAAATAGTAGTGGTGTAGATGACACTCTACTATTAGCTGTACAACACCCTGGTGAAAGTTGTCCTATTGGACATGGAGTTCAACTAGGTCGAGATATTGAGATGTTAAATTTAGATGGTACTCTCTTCACTCAACAGCCTAGTGTACCTCGTGGTAGTAACTGGCCTAGTAACATAGGTTATACAGGTAATCCTGGAGGTAACTTCAATGGTTTGTTACCCCCAAGACCTTCTGTGATTGGTGTTACTCGTAGAAACGGTGGTGCCTTTATTTAAGGTTTATAGCAGGGAACACTTAACTGGGAACAGGGAACAGTTGTTCAAGTGTTTCCGTGGTCTTTGATTCATCATCAGTCCATGTCCTAACCGCCTTGGCGGCTGCTATAATATTAGACATAACCGCATGAATATGGTAGGGCTTAACGGCCGTTAACCCCTACAAATGTTTTGATTCAAAAGTAGGGGCGGGTTTTCACTAAAATTTTCGTGCTTATTCTAGAATTTATACAAACCCGCCCCCAATCCACCAAAGTAGGGGCGGGTTTATCTAAACCTCAGAATAACCATGAAAATTTCTGGTAAAACCCGCCCCTACTGACGATAATTAATAATTACCTCAATTTCAAACCGAGAAATAGTAGACCAATAGAGAAATCTTTCATTATTCATTATCCATTATTTATTATTCCTTAATTTCCATCTCGCCCCTACTTTTTATCCTCAATTTCTTCTTTCATAGGTACAGAAAGTTGAGAAAAATCTGGTAATCTTTCAAGTTCTTTTTCCTTCTCTTTAATAGCTATAGGTAAACGTAAAGGTTCTGGTTTTTCTTCAATGAAATAACTAGCTATAGGTAATGTTCTTTCCAAATCTTCCAATGCTCTAGGAATTACCATTACAGCATTTAACTCTCCAATTCTTTCCGCTTCGTGCATTCCAGTTTCCACAGCGATCGCTACATTAGACACAGAACCCCGAACAATAGCAGTACATAAACCCGAACCCGTAGTTTCATAACCAGTCAACTGTACATCCGCAGATTTCAGCATCGCATCAGAAGCTCCCACCATCGCCGGAAAACCTCTAGTTTCTATCAAACCAACTGCCTGATTTTTGAACTTAGAAGAAATTCTACCTTGAGATAACTTCAATAAAAGACTGCCAATAGGTAATACAACCTCTAAATTAGGTAAAGGTCGAGGAATAATAGTCTTAGAAATCAGTTGCCCAAATTTTTCCGCTGTTTCTGCTCCAGACTCTACCGCTATCCGAACATCTGCAATACCACCACGAACTACCGCCGTACAATATCCACTACCAATTTTTTCATACCCTACCAAAATTACGCCAGAAGACTTGAGCATCATATCAGCAGTACCAACTATTGCCGGAAAACTTCGAGTTGTCACCAAACCAAGAGCTGCATCTCCAAAGTTGATTGGGGATTCAAGAGAATTTGGCTTATAGTTATTGCGGGGTTGTATATTCATTTAATTTGATATTTGTTTGATTAGCTCAAACCTTTCTACAAAAAACAACAACTTTCTGTAGTTATAAGTTTAACAGTTAAACTTCCTTTTTGCCGATATTGCCGTATTTATTCTTTCTATCTTAAGTCGGATATAAAATAATTTACAAATAACTTTCAACAACTACTTAGTTCAAATCCTTTCTTTATTCTCACTCCCGACCAAAAAATAAGGTCTCAAGTCTCCCCTTGAAAAGGGATAAAAATACATTTTTTTCATCTCAATGCTTCAGATTTGAGCTACTGATAACTGATAACTGATTTAGTCTTCATCATCAGGATGAGAACTCAAGGAATTTTTATAAGGAAATAAAGTCTTCATTATCTGGTTTACATATTCCTTACCATAAATTCTAGGGTCGATATTTGGAGATGGTTCTGATTGTAATTGAGTATTATTTTTCTCAGTTTCTATTTTAGTTTCCTCCGCAGTTGAAACAGTATTTCCTGATTTTAATTTAGTATTATTTTTTTCAGTTTCTGCTTGAGTTTTCTCCGAAATTGAACCAGTATTTCCTGATTTTAATTTAGTATTATTTTTTTCAGTTTCTGTTTTAGTTTTCTCCAGAGTTGACACAGTATTTTCTGATTTTAATTTAGTATTAACTTCTTCAGTTTCTGCTTGACTTTCCTCAGAATTTGACACAGTATTTTCTGATTTTAATTTAGTATTAACTTCTTCAGTTTCTACTTGACTTTCCTCAGAATATGAAAAATTATTAGCTACATTTAAACTAGAATTACTTTCCTGGTTTTCATCTGAAGATATATAACTTTTAGCTGACTTTTGATGAGGAAAAGAAGTTGTAGAATTATCTGCAATTTTTCGCCCTGAATCACCAAGAATAAAAGCAGGTAATACAACCTTTTTAGATTCCAAATCTTGCTCCATAATTGTTGCTAAAGCACCAACACAAGCATTAGCTCCAATCTTACTTTTACCAACCAATAAAACACCAGAACCAATAGTAGCTCCTGACTCAATCTCAATATTCCCTTGGTAAGCATGAATAATAACTCCCATACCAATACAAACTCCTTCCCCAATGATAACCTGACAGTTATCAGCAGCTTGAATAATCACACCAGGAGCGATCGCCACACTAGGATCGATTTTCACATCACCACTAACAAAAGGCTCAATATTTGTTATAGGTTGTAGTGGTGGCAACTGCATAAATACTCCTTATTTATAATAGTTTTTAGCATAAAATATCAGCCAATAAAAGTTCATTTAATCTAATTTTTTTAGCAGTAATTCAATCTTATTTTGTAGTTGCACCAGAGGAGGTTCATCAGGACTTTCATCCAAATCTTTAACTAACCAATATTCAATTTTATCCACCCATTCAGGAAACTGAGATTCCATTAAAGGACGATGAGCAACTTCATCAACCGCAACAACATAATCAGCATTTTCTAAATCTGTTTTTTTCACCTGCATTGGTTCCCTCAAAGAAGCAGAATCAATTTGAATACCTAAAGGTTTTAAAGCTTTAATAACTTCCCGTGAAATAGCCCCCACATTACCAGATTCTGGACGAACATTTAAACCCCGTGAATCTGCTTCCCATTTTATTCCTTTTTTCCCAGCTAAATCATTGAAAAAATACTCACTAAATCTACTGCGATAATAATTACCAGTGCAAATAAAAAGAATCTTTTTCATAATTTAACCTCACATATATTATATAGCCATCAGAAATTATTGGTGAGAAAAAACTGTAGGGGTTTGGCCTCCAAATCCCTTGACACTTGGGTTTGGTTTCCAAACCCCTACCATAAAATCTTACAATCTATTTAGGATTGCTATAAAACCTATAGTTTTAATCAAGTTATGGTATAATTACTACTTCTGAAGCCCCCCTTTCAAAGGGGGGTTTGGGGGGATTAAACTCTTCCATATTTTTAACAAATTGCTATTACCAAAAAATTATGGAAAAGTGCTAAGTTGTAACTCACTTACCAATGAATAATTGATAATTGATAAATTCGATCATCAATTATCAGTGGGATTTTTCCGGAACCGTGCATCTTGCTCCCGCGAGTGTACCTCACCAAACTGGAATCCGCTGTATCAATTATCCATTATCCATTATCCATTAAGGTCTCTGAATAATCATTTCTAAAACCCGGCGCTTTGCTTGAGGATCGATACCAATCAAACGTACATATTCTCCCTCATGTTCAGCCAAACTTGCCTCAAGAACTGGGAAAACATCAGCCTCCCGTTTAGCATCTATTTGAGAATCAGTGTTCCAAGAACCAGTACGGAAACGGCGTTTATCCGCATATTCTGTACCAATCTTATAACCACCTGCAATCAAAGAACGAACTTGTTCCACAACTTCTTGACTTAACTTCTGAGTTGTCATAGTAGCTCCTTGACTGCTATAAACAGGAGACTTTGGAGTATTATTCACTACAACTTTAGAAGGAGCAGATTTTTCACCTTTACCATTAGGTTGTTGAATCAAACTTTCCAGTACCCGACGCTTCGCATTAGTGTCAACACCAATTAAACGTACATACTCCCCACTATATCCTGCTAAAGCTTGTTCTAGTTCAGCTATTGCTTGAGAGTCATTAGTAGCAGAAATAGGAGCGCCACTCATCCAAGAGCTAGTCTTAAATCGACGTTCATTAGCGTGTTCTAAAGTAATCCGATATCCTTGACTAAACAATGAACGTACTTGCTCAACAACTTCCGGACTTAATCCTGTATTAACTGCATTACCCTGACTAGATGCAGAAGCTTGATAATTTGAAGAAGTACCTACAGACTTTTGAACTGAGCGATCGCCTGGTTTTTGAATCAAAATTTCCGCAACCCTACGTCTCACACTAGGATCGACACCAATTAAACGAACATATTCACTACTATGTTCTGCCAAAAATTCTTCCAGAGCAGCCAAAACTTGTGTAGAATTAGTCCCAGAAATAGTCGGACCATTTTGCCAAGAGCTAGTCTTAAACCGACGTTCATTAGCATACTCCGTACCAATATTGCATCTTTGAGACAACAAAGAATTAACTTGGTTTACTACTTCTGGAGTTAAACCTGTACCATTGGAAGTAGTAGTTCCCTCCCTACCAGTTGCAACTGGAGCAAAGCCATTACCAGTAGTTGATTTTTGAGCAACTTTTTTGCCATCAGGACGTTGAATCATAGTTGGAGATATACGACGTTTAGCTTTCGGATCAATACCAAACATCCGGACATACTCGCCAGCGTGTTCCTCTATGCAAGCTTCTAAAGCTGCTACTACTTCTGAAGAATTACTGCTTTCAATTGGAGTACAAGTTTTCCAAGAACCTGTTTTGAAGCGACGAGTGTCAGCGTGTTCTGTACCAACATGATATCCTTGAGATACTAACTGTTTTACTTGAGCAACTATTTCTGGTGTCAATTTACCATTTCCTCCTGAATATTGATTACCTTTACCATTTCTATGATTAATGTTCATTTCATTTCTAATCGGGTTAATGCAAGAATTATTACTCGCACACAAATAACCCTGTCGTAAAGATTCGTTAATTCCTACCACATGATGAGCAAATTCTATATCATCAGGTAGTACATCTGGCAAACGATCTGCTTGCTGTTGATTTGTAATAATTGCCCCTGAAGGCACATACTTACCTGGAGCAATTTCTACATCCTGGATCAGAGCGTGAAGCATGACAATACATCCTTCACCAATGCGAGCGTTAAAAACTGTTGAACGAAAGCCGATAAAGCAGTCATCACCTATGTAGCAAGGACCATGAACTAAAGCTTTATGCGTGATAGAAGCATTTTTACCTATCCACACAGAATAGTCTCGTTGGTCATCACCGATGACTCGTCCTTGTTCTAAACCGTGGATAACTACTCCATCTTGGATATTAGTTCCGGCTCCAATAAAAAAAGGAGTACCCTCGTCAGCACGAATTGATGTACCAGGAGCTACTAATACATTAGCTCCAACGTGGACATCTCCAATAATATTGGAAAACGAGTGAACATAAGCTGTGTCATCTACCTTCGGCTGTGCCAAGTTTTTTGACCAGGGGGTAGGTGGAGCTGGCTGTTTGCGATGTGGCATATTTTTTATTTCTTTCTCCTCAATTAAATGTTGGGTGTTGGGCAAGTCAGAAATCAGATAGGGGAACCGTCGCCAATGCGACCTATAGTCAGAAGTCATTTCTGAGTAGTTTCCTTTTCTATTTTTTCCTTTGCTTCAGAATGCTTTGCAAACAAAATGCTACTTTATGCAGAGAAGCTACGCTTTTTATGTTGCGTAGCAAAATACAAAGAGCATTTAGTTATATCTGCGCCCTTTGCTGCGACTGCTATAATTTTGTAACTTTTAGTTTGTTAAAAGTTCAACATCCCACAGTTCAAAAGTTCAGGAGTAAACTGTTAACGATATTGGTCTTTTTTACTGTAGATCATGCGACTATCCACAGCGATCGTGTCAATAATAGCTACTACCCTAGCATCTACAGGAAGTTTTTCACCACCTTGTACTTCACGAGCTGCCCCACCACGGCTAACTAGAACCCATTCATCAACTCCAGCTCCAACATTATCGGCGGCTACTTCATATTTTGGTAATGGATGGCCTTCTTCGTCTATGAATTGCAGCAAAAGTAGCTTTGTTCCTCTTAAGGTAGCCTCTTTCTGGGTACTGACAATGGTGCCACGAACTTTGGCAATTTGCATGATCTCTTTTAATTACATGATTTCAGAATCAAGTAGCATTTAGCACTCAGCTATTAACCGTCAGCTTTTCTAGATGCCTAATGGTGGATTCAAACCCTCATTAACACACACTATTAATTTTTTCAAATCATAGTGGAGAAATTAAACCCTCTAATTTTTAGCTTATAGCTAGTTAAAATTTTAGAGTCAGGACTTACGCTCCTGGTACTATATGTAGAGTTAAAAAACTATTGGGCTATAGTTTTAAGCGCTATATCTAGGGTCGCTGCGTAAGTCCTCAGAGTTTTATCTCAAATTGAAGTAGCATTCAGCACTCAGCTATTAGTAATCAGCCTTTCCAGTTGTCTAATGGGAGATTCAAACCCTCATTCACACACACTAATTTTTTCAAATATAGTAGGTAGGGGACTTAAACCCTCGAATTTTTCGCTGACAGCTAAATGCTGATAGCTGATAGCTAGTTAAAACCTGCCATCTGAAATCAAATTACTTTTATGGTCTGTTTACTGAACGAACTGCAGTAGTGCTGTCACGGAACTGTTCTACTTCTTCTGTGTAACGAATAGGTAAAACATATTCTAGGTTTTCATGGGGACGAGCGATGAGGTGAGTTGACATCACTTGGCCTCCATTTACCCGTCTCACGTTATCGACTCCTGCTGCTACTGAAGCTTGTACTTCTGATACATCTCCACGAATAATCACAGTTACGCGACCACTACCAATTTTTTCATAGCCAACAAGGGTGACTCGTGCAGCTTTCACCATTGCATCTGCTGCTTCTACAACTGCGGGAAAGCCAAGAGTTTCTACCATCCCAACGGCAATTGACATTATGTTTACTCCGTGATATTATTATCTGTTTTTTTACTTTTTTCTAGTCTATATATTGACTTTTACTAATTAATCTAAGTATCTTATACCTGCATCTCCAAGGCGGTCTATAGAATGGATAATTGATAATTGATAATTGATAATTAATCCCCAGACATTTCCAGCCTCTTATTTTCAGAGGTAATTATTCATTATTCATTATTTATTATCCATTAATGAAGCCTTATGACATAAGTTGTTAACTAAGTCAATTATCTAGACCAAATATTTATATTTAGATTTAGGATAAATTCCAGAAACTAAAAATTAGTAAGTTCGGAACTGATCGACTTCTTCGGTATATCTAATTGGTAAGACATACTCCAAGTTTTCGTGGGGGCGAGCAATAATATGAGTTGATACTACTTCACCACCATCAACTCTCTTAGCAGACTCGATTCCGGCAGCAACAGAAGCTTGTACTTCGGAAACATCGCCCCGAACAATTACTGTTACACGAGCGCTACCGATTTTTTCATAACCCACTAGGGTAACTCTAGCTGCTTTAACCATAGCATCAGCAGCTTCTACTACTGCTGGAAACCCTCTAGTTTCAATCATTCCCACAGCAATTGGCATTCTTTTTTCTCCTATTGACAGAAGTTTACTTAAGCATTGAGGCCACTATTGTCTCTAGATAGCTTTGTAGGGAATCCCCATTTTTATAATCAAAATCTATCAAATGCTATATTTTTCAGAATAGAGAAACATGGCACCCTTGACAATAGCAAGTATCATCATAATTCATAATTGCAGCGATTTAGAAAAATAAATTCCTTACTATTGAAGTTTCTATATTTAATAGTTAATTCAGCGATCCTCAACCCTTAGATATCAATCCTAAAATTTTTTTTATTACTTTTGGGTCAATCCCCTTTTTTGAGAATAAACGAGTATATATACTCATAAAATAAGAGGAAACTGGGGAGTAGAGGAATACTTACACAAGTATTTTTTTAAGATTTGAGACAGGGACGCGGTGACACGGGGACGCGGAGATTAGATAATGAGAAAGAATTAATGATTTATAGCAATGTGCGCACTTAATATTTACAACTTGTAGGAGGTGTCCAATAGCTAAAAGCCTTATATTATAAGCTATTCATTCTCCATATTGCCTGTTCCCTATTGCCTGTTCCCTGCACGCAGCGCTATATATGCGATAATTAATATCATTTTTTATTAAAAGTCTATAGATATAATGTTTGAGTTTCTCATTCAAAATTTTTGGTGCATACCTTTTTATGGCTTAATTGGGTCAATTTTGACTCTGCCATGGTCAATAGGAATAATTAAACGTACTGGGCCAAGGCCAGCCGCTTATTTTAATTTGTTGATGACGTTCTTAGCCCTAGTTCATGGCTCTATCGTCTATCAAGCCGTCTGGAATCAAGAACCACAAGAAATAATATTTAACTGGTTAGAGACTGGAGATTTAAACCTATCTTTTGCCTTCAATATCTCATCAGTCAGTATTGGGGCAATGACTGTAGTAACATCTCTAACTTTTTTAGCCCAAATTTATGCTTTGGGATACCTAGAAAAAGATTGGGCATTAGCTAGGTTTTTTGGACTAATGGGATTTTTTGAAGCTGCCATGAGTGGCTTAACCATAAGCGATTCTTTGTTCATATCCTATGCTTTGCTAGAAATGTTGACCCTTTCTACCTATTTAATTGTAGGTTTCTGGTATGCTCAACCTCTTGTAGTTACAGCAGCTAGAGATGCCTTTTTAACCAAACGGGTAGGAGACGTTTTACTTTTAATGGGAGTAGTTGCCATCTCCGCCTTAGCTGGTAGTATGAATTTTAGTGACCTCTATCTGTGGGCAGAAAGAGTAGAACTAAATCCAATAACGGCCAACTTATTAGGGTTGGCTTTAATTGCTGGACCAATAGGTAAATGCGCTCAATTTCCTCTACATCTATGGTTGGATGAAGCGATGGAAGGTCCAAACCCGGCTTCTATTTTGCGGAATACTATAGTAGTGGCGATTGGAGCTTATGTATTGATTCAAATTCAACCAATATTAATTATTTCTCCTATTGCTTTAGCTGTACTGGTGGCTGTCGGAACTGTAACAGCGATTGGAGCTTCCTTAGTAGCTCTGGCTCAAATTGACCTGAAGCGTGCTTTGTCTCATTCTACCAGTGCTTACCTAGGATTGGTTTTCATAGCTGTGGGAACCCAATGGACTTCTTTTGGTTTGGTATTGTTGTTAGCACATTGTATTGCTAAAGCATTATTATTTATGAGTGCTGGTGGTGTCATCTTAACTACTAATAGTCAAGACCTGACAGAAATGGGAGGATTAGGCTCTAAAATGCCTGCCACTACTACTTCTTTCTTAGTAGGAACTTTGGGGTTAATTGGATTATTACCTTTGGGTGGTTTTTGGGCATTGCGAGAAGGTTTAGATGCTTTTTGGATTATCGATCCTTGGGTAGTACCAGTTATATTATTGGTTAATTTCCTAACTGCTTTAAATCTAACTCGTGTATTTCGTTTAATATTTTTGGGTGAACCTCAACCTAAAACCAGACGCGCACCAGAAGTTCCCTGGACTATGGCTGTACCAATGGTATCATTAATAATTGTCACTCTGTTAGCTCCGGTAATTATGGAAAGTTTATCACTTTTACCTGACTGGAATTATCTGAATGTAGCAGTTGTGATTTTGTTAATAGGATCTGGTTTATTAGGTGTGGTTATCGGTAGCACCATGCAGTTAGGTAGAACTTGGTCTCGCCCAATCCAAGCTCCTTTTCGTTTGGCTCAAGATTTGTTTGCTTATGATTTTTATGTCGATCGTCTCTACAATGTCACTATAGTTTTTGCAGTGAGTCAATTTTCAAAGTTGAGTGCCTGGATTGACCGTTATATTGTAGATGGAATTGTTAACTTGGTTGGTTTGGCGACGATTTTTAGTGGGCAAGGTTTGAAATATGGCGTTTCTGGTCAAGGTCAATCTTATCTTCTGACTATTCTACTCGGAATAGGTGTTTTAGGATATTTGGTGCTTTGGTTGATTGATTTCACCTTTTAACTTCTCTGGAGTAGGGAGTAGGGAGTAGGGAGTAGGGAACCCACCCCTAACCCCTCCCAGGAGAGGAAGTCAAGAAGGATAAAGAGTTATAGAGGAAGTACACGGTTCCCGATAAATCGCCAAAATTATCGCTCCCCCAACTCTTACCCAGACAGGACTTACACAAAGGTACTATATGTAGAGTAAAAAAACTATTGCGTATGGGGTTGGAAGCACTATATCTAGGGTAGCTGCGTAAGTCCTGATGACATAAGCAGGACTTACGCAACTGCAATGTATTTTTGTCCGATACGACCGAAGGGAAGCAATCTCAAACTCCTTTTTTTCCTACCTCATGGCTTTAGTCCTAATAATAAGTTCTCAGGTAAAAAGTAGCCAGATTTTTGAAGCGATCGCCTTTTTTAGTCAAATAGAGCGATCGCCTCTCCTCTCATATAAAATCTGGTTGAACAGTCGTCATTGCCACAACACGAAGCAACTCCCTAAACCCCAAGGAAGTAGTTGGAAACATAGTCAAAGTAATTTTTATGCCTCGCTTTACCCAAAAATGCTTACTTTTTCAACTAAAATCACCAAAAAGTTAAGATTTTAAGCAAACCAAGGATCAAAAAATCAAAGAACAATTATTCCTTTTATTATTTCTAGGACTTACGCAAAGGCACTATATATAGAGCATCGGTGCGTTAGCGTCAGCGTAACGCACCCTACTGGACTGTTTCATCTAAAATGGTGCATTAGTAGGGGCGGGTTTTAGCCAGAATTTTCATGGTTACTCCAAGACTTATATAAACCCGCCCCCTAGGACAGTGGGCTATATCATTAGAGGCGGGTTTAGCTAACTTACTTACGAAAACTTCTTGCACGGACGCCCTTATGCAACCTCCCTACTGTCAAACCCGCCCCTACCCTGCCTTCCTAATGCACCATTTAAGATAAAAGAGTCCACTACTAATAGCGTTCATGGCTTTAGTCCCGATCTCTTTCTTCCTAGACTTCCCACACTCCCCACACTCCCGATCTCCCTATCTAACTTCTGACTTCTGACTTGTCCGTAGCGCTACATCATTACGTTTCATTCTTTTAACTATGAAAGTAGCTAATCCAGGAACAATTAAAATAAGAGTTAACATTCGAGTAAGTTGAATTGCCAAGACTAAACCTGCATCACCACCTAATTCATTAACTGTTGCAATCATTGCCTCTATTCCTCCAGGAGTAAAACTTAAGATAGAAGTAATTAAATCAACCTCAGTAAATTGATGAAACTCATAACCTACCGCCAAAAAACCCATAATTAAAATTATTACCAGAATAATTTCAACAAAAATAGCTCTCCACAATTTTCGAGCATTTTCCCAGTCAAACTGAACTCCAATAGAAATCCCTACCAGCAATAACCCTACAGCAAATAACCATTGAGGAACCTGTAACTGGTATGGCGTTCCCCATAAAATAGTCAACCCCACAATAAAACTACCCAAAAAAGCAGAAGAAGGCAAACGCAATTTTTTTCCGCCCCAAATACCTAAACCACAGCATCCTACTACTATTAATAAATTCCCCAACATAGGTACGCTGGTTTTACCTGATGCCAAAACAAAACTTGTAGTTTGACTTTGGTCAATAGCAGGAGATATTAGAATAGTTATCGTTGGTACAATGAACACCACTAATAAAACTCGCAAATATTGGAGGAGAGTAACAGCGATAGGATCTGCACCTAATTCTTCACTCATGGTGACAATAGCAGAAGCAGTACCAGGAATAGATGCCAGAAAACCTGTAGGACGACTAACTCCACCCCATATAGATAACAGATAGCCTTTGAACATACTCAAAGCAGCAGTAATTAAAATAAATCCGACAACAGGAATAGCATAAGTAGTAGCTATACTAACCGTTTCTGGAGAAAAACGAAATGCTGTAGCCAGACCAATAACTGCTTTCCCCAGCATAATTATGATTTTGGGTAATGGTTGGGGATTACCTTTAATAATTGCATAGATAATTCCCGCAATCATTGGGCCTAGCAACCAACCAATAGGAACGTTGAGCCAGTTGAATATAAACCCTACTAAAATAGCCAAAATCATTGGGATAATGACTGTTTTAATACTTAATAATTTGGAAGGAATTTCTTGGAGGTTTAACATCCTCAACAATATAAATAATGTGGAATACAACTTCTGTCTATTTTAGTAGGTCTATAAATAATTTAGGTATTTCTATTTACAGTATAGAGTTCAGGACTTACCCACGCGCAACCTATTTCTGTCATGGCGCGACTCGCAGCTTTGCGTTAGCAAGCGACAGCGTTTACGGACCATGACCTCAGGAAAGCAATCTCAAACGTTGACATTGGGTTCCTCATGCGTAAGTCCTGGAGTTAATATTACAGGATTTACGCACAATAAAAAATCATACACTATTTTGAAAAGTCTATCCATTAGCTACACTATTTCTTAATATTAAACTTGAAAAAAGAGAAAAGTTATGTATTTGACATAAAATGGATATTTTGGAAGAATAAATGTTTTTAAATTCCTGAACATTTTGATAATATCATGCTAAAAATTACTCCCAAAAATCTGTTACATCCCGAATATCCTTTTGTTCCTAAAAATTTCCCGTTTTTCTATGGTTGGATAATTCTAATTGTTTGCACCATTGGAGTAATAATGAGTATCCCTGGTCAAACTATTGGAGTTAGTGTTTTTACAGACCACTTAATAGCTGCCACTGGTTTGTCACGATTAGAATTGAGCAATGCCTATTTTATTGGTACTTTAACTAGCGGTTTACTATTGCCTTATGGCGGAGTACTATTAGACCGTTTTGGAGCCAGAATAACAGTTGTTTGCGCATCAATATTTTTAGGTTTAACCTTATTTTATCTCAGTTTTAGCGATCGCCTAGCCACCATCATAAATAATAAATTTCCGATAATTCCTTATTCAACTATTGCCCTAGTAATATTAGTCAGGACTTACGCAAAATATCAGACCAGACACTATCTGTAGGGGCGAACGGCAGTTCGCCCCTACTATATATGCTGTTTATACGTAAGTCCTGTTAGTATTAGGTTTTATCTGTCTGCTTGATGTCTCCAGGGGTTAAAACACGCTGGATTCTAAGCGGATTTGCTTATGGGGGCGCTATTGCCACCCAACGCACTGCTTACGATACTTTTTAGTTAAATTATTCAACTTATATCGTTGTGGAAGCATCAAAACTTCCCTACCAACCTTAGCTAAGTCTAAACTTAGCTGTGCTGCTACTTTTCTTAAAATGTTGGATGCTCCATTAGCGTCAGCATTAATCAATTTGTCTGCTGCTGAACGGTACAAACCACGATTAACTCGCTTTCCTGATGGCTCGCACCTTTCGGGTTTTTCACCAAATGTCGGTAGAAAATCATCATCTAAAAAACTAGCCTTACTCGTATAACTTTCCTCGGTCTCAACAAACTTGATCCCATATTGCTCCGATAATTCAGCTATTTTGGCTTTAAGCTTTGCTGTAGGTATTTGGACAAACTGTTGGTTATTCTTTTTGCCAATATTAATAC
Source organism: Okeania sp. (assembly GCF_035285525.1). Taxonomy (GTDB): domain Bacteria; phylum Cyanobacteriota; class Cyanobacteriia; order Cyanobacteriales; family Microcoleaceae; genus Trichodesmium. Next base: position 105,663 of record NZ_JAYKGW010000039.1, read on the forward strand.
TATCTTTTTGACCTTGATTCCACCCAAAAACTATTGTACCTATTTGATGCTCAATACACCAGTTAATAACAAATCTGGCTGCTTTGTTCACATTATCCCGCATCTGACGATTGGGCTTTTCAGTAATAGCTGCTAACTTAGCATCCCAATAGTTACCAGGCTTACCTGCTTTGATTTTTGCTACTTGCTTATTGTACCATTGATTTTGAGACTTTATCTTTCTGCCATCAACTATAAAAGCTTTTCCCACATTACTCACACAGGTTAGCCAATTACTCAAACCAGGGTCAATACCCAAAACATTTTCTGCTATTGGCTGACCTTTTTCTGGCTGTGGTTGCTTATAAGCAAATTCTAGATAGAAACAGTTATTTCTGGGGACGAACCTAAATTATTTAATTTGGTTGAAATCTAAGTTGCTAGGCATTGGCAATAAGAAACTATCAATACCAAACCATGCTTTGACTTGCTTACCTAGTGAAAATTTAAGCATTCCATTTACCAGTTTGACCCAACGTGCCGGATAACTAACAACTGCTAAACCATCTTTTTTACGGTATTTTGGTGGTTTTGGCCTTTGTGTTAGTTCTCCTGATTTAAACATTTTGGCAAGTCTTGCATAGGAATTAAAAGACTCAATTACTGAATGTAATGTCTGTTGGGCACAAGCTGAACGCATAGCTTTAAAATGAGGATTACTTTTTAGCTGAAAATCTAGTTCAGCTTTAGACAGAAAGCGCCCTACTTTAAACAGCATTTGACGGCAATAATAAATCCCGCAGTTAGTAAGCTTATTGGCTTCTGTACAAAGGTATTCAAGAATAGCTATTACTTCTGGACTACTGTTGACCAGATGTTGTTGGCATCCGTACATTAACAATTACCTCCTGTAGATATAATAGCACTATTAAACATAATATGTCTACACTCATTATGTTTGCGCAGCATTCCGTTGGGAATAACAGCATATCGAGTCCCTCTCAAATATTTATTCATGGTAATGATGGTAGGACAGATAATAGGTATTGCTTCTATAGCTAATTTTGGCGTGCCTTTATTTCTGGTTTTAACTATTATCGGATTTGGTATTAGTAGTGGTTGTTTTGGTACCTTATCAGCAGTATCTTTACCACGTTTTTTTGGTAGATCTTATTTAGGTTCTATTTCTGGTTTTCAAATGATGATTCTAGTTATAGCAAGTGCAATCGGACCTTCCTTTTTAGCCATATTTAAAAATAAATTAGGTTCCTATCAACCAGGTCTTTATGGTTGTTTAATACTAGCAATTTTGATTCTGATTTTAACCTTTTTTACCAGAAACCCTCGCAAGTCTTAACAGTTATTAGTTATCAGTACGGTACCTCACACCTGTTGCTAGAAGCTTGAAACCTTATTTTTGGCTTATTACAGCAATTTCGGAGGCGCGTGAGGTACAAAATTTTATTTAGTAATTTTAGTAACACAACCTTCCAGGTTGTTACAGCCGATAAGGCTGTGTTACAGTAGAGATTAACTGTACCTCACCATCCTCAAAAGTCCTATAATAATCAAATCCGGTAGTAATCGGTAGAATCCCCTCTCCGTAGGGGTTTAGTCTCCAAACCCTCTACAAACAATGTAAATATTCAAACGGAAATGATATTATTCTCGCCAATATTTGGGATCATTCATACTATCTGCACAGATAACTTTGCCTCTAAAATTTCCAATGATTGCCGGACGCAATGCTTGAACCATCCAAGCATCTGCGTTTTTTTCTGGTATGGGATAAGAAGGTTCAAACCCCAAATTACTAGCAGGTTTAAATCCATATCTTGGATAATATTTAGTATGACCGAGAACAAAAACCAGGTCAACACCAGATTTAGATAAAATATCTAATCCATTTTCAATCAGTTTACCACCAATACTTTGTTTTTGAAGCTCAGGAACAACCGCAATCGGACCTAAAATTGAAAGTGATAAGGAAGTCTTAGGTTCGAGAGTAGCTCTACTGAACAGAAGATGTCCTACTATTTTATCTTCTTGCAAAGAAACTAGAGAAAAAATAGGTTTAGCACTCTCGTCCCCAAGAATTTTTTGCACAATTTCAACACATTCATCTGAATCAAATGCAGCACGTTGAACAGAAAATATATCATCTAAATCTGAATCTAAAGCTTGCCTAATAATCATTACATTACTTTTGAAAATTGGCATGATACCAACTTGATTAATTATTTACATGACTTATATAGAATCCGGATAATTACTTTATGAAAAACTTTGTACCTTTTCACATAATTCTTTTCTTTCTGCCCCCCTTTCAAAGCTATGCTTTATAAACATCTTTCTTAACATAAAACTTGGGCATTATCGACAAGTTATGGGTAAGTTTAGAAGTTGCTTTTTTGGGAAAAAATGTATTTTTTTTATACATTTTTTTGGTGATCGCTTAAGTATTTTTAACGATGCTACTATTATTTTTTCTTCGTGTCTCCCCCTCTCCGTATTTCCCCCTCCCCACAAGGGTTTCAAGAGTTCCTTATAAGGGATAGCTTTCAAAGGGGGGTTGGGGGGATTTTCTACTGTCTTCCTTGGTGTAGATGCGATAAGTATTTAACCGGATTCTTTTCTTTCTGCCCCCCTTTCAAAGGGGGGTTGGGGGGATACCTTTAATGTGCCCTTTATTTCTTCAACCAATTATCAACTTCAGGAAAATAGTGAAAAATACCCTCAATAATCCCTGCACTATAATTTCCATTCATATTGAAATATCCACCTTCAGCAATATACAACGAATTATTTAAACTCATTTGACTAACTTCTGCTCTTGCTTTTTCCTTGACTTCTAAACGAGAGTTTGCTACTAAAATAGATTTAATCGGACTAATTAAAACCTCTAAATCATTACCACTATCTCCAGAAAAAACTGTATTTTCTATTTCAAAATTTTGGTTTTTCATTAAATACTCTATAGCATATCTTTTATTAGCACTCAAAGGTAAAATATCCATTAAACCTAAATTTATTTGTTCATCAACACTCGAAATTACATTGCATTTCAACTGTTCATTTTCTAACCTTGACTTGACTTCAGCAATAATTGCTTCTATATCCGTATCTAAACTCAGATAATAACTTAACTTATGCAAACCTTGTTTTTCAGTCTCTTGCAAACGACATTCTTTAATATCAGAAAATAAAGATACAAGATCAGACTGATTTTTAAATTGCCAATCTAGAGAAATCTTCTCATCCCATTCCTTAAGACGTAACCATCCATTATTATAACTTGTATATATACTTGCTCCCACATCAGCAACTACAAAATTAGGAAAAGGTAAATCATATTCAGCGATCGCCTTTTCCACCAATATCAAATCCCTGCCACTCACATAAGCAAGAGTAACTCGATTATCAGACACCAACTGACTAAATAATTTTCTAGCATTAGCTGATTCTGGTTGTTTACCATTAGGAATCAGACTTCGATCTAAATCAGTGCAAATTAGTAATTTTTCTAACATATCTATTTCTCACAAAGAGCCAAAAAATTATAATAATTTAAACCATCAATAATACCCGCAGCAAACTGTTTCTCAGAAAAATAAATCGGCTCTATTTCAGTCATCTTAGAAAGTTCCTCCTGATGACGATTTGCCACCACCACAGATAAAGTATTACCAAGCATCATATCCTCATCTGCTCCTGAACCTCCAACCGTAAGTATCCGGGTTAAAGGAATACTTCTTTGTTCAGCAATCCATCGCACTGCATAACCCTTAGAAGCTCTGACAGGTAAAATATCTAAAAATTGACCAAAAGAGAAAATCACATTCACAGTTTGTTCGTTTTGTAGCAAAATTCTTTTGATTTCTTCAATACTAGGAGCGACACTAGGATCGTAAAAATAACTAACCTTATACTTACTTTGCCTATCTTTAGGTTGTAACTCAATACCAGGGATTTCCTTTAAAAGAAAAGCCACCCTTTCTCGATTCCAGAGGTAATTAATATGATTTGTCCAAGCATCATCCCTAATTAAATCAGGGGAATAATAAATTTCTGTTCCCAGACTGGTAATCAGAATTTCTGGTTGGGGAATATGATTTTCACCCATAACTTTCAATGCAGAATCTAATCTTCTACCTGTAGCAATACAAAAACTGATATTATTTTGATTTTCTTTCAGTATCCTCATCAACTCCTGTAAAGATTCAGGATCGCCAAGTAAATTTTCATCTATAGTCGAAACAATAGCTCCATTGTCATACATTTGAGAACGACGTTGCAAAGAAATTCTTTGTAAAGGTTCAGTTTTCTCAATTATTGATTGCAACATATTATTATAAGTATCTACATGAGACTTCCAACTATAATGCTCTTTGACTTTTTCCACTCCATTATCAGCTAATACTCGCCATTTTTCTTGATCTTGAAGAACTCTTAAAATAGTATCGGCAATTTCTTCTAGATCTAACGGATCGATCAAGTAACCATTTTGACAATTTTTGATAATATCAATCGGACCACCATCTCTAGTTGCTACAATAGGTAAACCACTGGCAGCAGCTTCTATCAAAGTCAGTCCAAAAGGTTCAGTTAGTGCTGGATTCACAAAAACTCCACCAGAAGTTGCAGCTAAACGATAAACAACACCAACATCTTCTCCAGCTATAGCTTTAGGATAAGCAACCTTACCATAAAGATCGTAGAGATCGATAGTTAACAATAAATCTTTAAATATTTCCTGAGCATCTTCGTCTAAATCTGCCACATCATTTCTCGTTCCGGCAATAATAACTAAATTTCCCTTTTCTTGTAGTTGTTTAGATTCACCAAAAGCTTTGATCAAAGTCTGAATATTTTTTCTTTGATCTAAACGAGATAGAGCTAATATAATAGGTTTATGAGGCTCTTTTAAAAATCTCGCTATACTTTCAAACACCTCACTTTCCCACTCATTCCCTTCTGGAGGATAAAATTTTTCTAAATCAGTTCCAGGAGGAATAACCCGCATTTGCTTCGGATTATAATAATCATATTGAGCATATTGCTCGTTAATTTCCTGATTGGTACTCGTAATTATCCGCTCTGCTGAACTCAGTACATCTTCTTCTGCATTAATACGACGAGTCATCTTGTAGCGTTTTTCAATGACTTCCCCTTTGACTCCAGCAGCTAATAATCTTGTTCTTTTACTACGGCCTAAAGAATGACCTGTATGAATCAGAGGAATACCCAGTTGATGAGATAATCTGACACCCACATATCCAGCATCAGCATAATGACTATGAATCACATCTGGCTTTTTTTGTTGCTGCTTCAAATAGGCGATCGCATGATCGGCAAAATTATCCAACCAATCCCATAATTCTTCCTTAGCAATATAATCATTCGCCCCAGAAGGAATACGAATAATATTCGCTTTTGAATCTAGAGTTTCAACAGCTTGACTATAATCTTCACTTACTTGTGGATCGATTAACAATCTCGTCATCAAATCAACTCGTTTAATATCAGGATGTTGTGATAGTGCTTGAGTTAATTCTAAAACATATTTTGTTTGACCCCCTGTATCTGGATCTCTTCCTAGTTCCAGATTCTTCCCTCGGATTAAGCCGTGAATACTAATAAGTAATATATATTTTTGATTGTTATTCATAATAAGTTTATTATTTTAATCACAAAAAATAACTATACTTTAGTAATCTGTAAGCTTATATATTTAAGAGTTTCAAAACTTATAGGTAAAGCATAGCCTTTTGAAAGTGCAGTCTAGAACAAGTTTACAAAAACAATGTATAAACAAACACACATTGCTATACTAAAGCAAAAATCCTAACCTTCTTTACAATAAAGTGATTTGTTCTATCCTTCTGAAAAAACTTGGACTGATTAGCTAAAATATATCAAGAAGTTACCTGACATTACCAAAACAGGAATAAATATGTCAATACACTAATACCTGAACTTACCCGGTACAAATGTACTATAAAACTATGAAACCCTTTTCAGCCGTATGATACAGCGATTATATTTTTTCGACGTGTCTATCTAAATCGTAATATTTATTAATATATACTCAGAGAGAATATCTGCTAAATTTATAGCCATGTATCTCTTAAAACTAGGACTTGAGGTTGCTTCCCTATCGGTCGTATCGGACGAAAATATGTTGTGTTGCGTAAGTCTAAAAAAACAAAGCATCTTTCCGATATATCAGAAAAATGCTTTGTGAAAAATAATCCTGGAATCAAGATACTTTCACATATAGTGATTACCTAAAGATTTTCGCCAGGACTATATTTTACTTCCGAATAAACCCAGAAGGCTGCATAGTATGAAAGTCAAAGTCTTGAGTTAGAGATCAAGTCCTCGGTCTGTTAGTATGTCTAGGCTCCATACATTGCTGCACTTCCACCTAACACCTATTAACGGGTCGTCTT
>NZ_JAYKGW010000040.1:0-12147 GCF_035285525.1 Okeania sp.
ATGGAACTGAACCTGTTTACGAACCTATTGAATTTGAGAGCAATGTCTTACGGTTAGAAAATGAGGCGGAATATGTATTTACGGCTTGAGCAGGAGCGGATAGTCTATCGGTAGTGGATGCTAGCAATCCTGAAACTGTGGTTAACAATACTAGCAGCGAAGATTTAGCCTTGGCTAAGATTCCTGTAGGTGTTGATGGAGTGGATCGCCCAGAGTCGTTGGCCATAACTGGGGATAGTTGAGCGAACCTTGGAATGTATCTTTCTATGGGCAAGAGGATGATTTTAATCCTAACCGGATTCTCACAGCAACTTGGCAAAGAGACCCTGATGATGGTATCGGTAAGTGGACTTATGATGGCGGTAAAACCTGGATTGAAGGTGCCAATACTAGCTTCACTATTCCTGAAAATAGAACCCTAACAGCAGGTCAGACTTATTATTGGGCAGTAGAAACATTCTCCGAAAACGAACTACACCCAGAATTAGAGTTTGGTGAGTTGACCACAGAGATTCCACCTGCATTAAATGGCGACGATACTTTCCACAGCGTCAGCTTATTAACTCACGGTTTCCAGTTTCCCGGAACAGTTTCAGGAGTTCCCGAACGCTACTACGACCTAGCTGACGGTATTGCTAATCTGGATTCCGATACTGATGGGTTGATTTTAAGGTATGAACCTGCCACTGGTTACTGGGTTCCTGTGAACGAACAGGGACAAGTGTTGTTTTCACCCTCTGGCAATAATTATTTAGCCGAGCTACGAGAATTTATCGCACCGGAAAATCCTGCCCCAGGCCAAATTAATTATCTAGAATCTCAAACTCCAGTGGTACTGCTGGCAGATTGGTCTCATGATTCGAGCATTCCTGATTCTGGTTTTTCTGAAGCTGCTGCGGATTCTTTATTTGCCTCCCTGGTACAGTTAGACCAGTTGTTGATGGATGAAAATAGCGATACCACACAAGGACCTATTCTGAGTTCTCCCCTACACTTGATTGGTTTCAGTCGCGGTACTGTTGTTAATAGTGAAATCGTTCAACGCTTGGGTACTTATTTCCCCGAAGCGGGAGGTAAACCGGGAACGGGGCAAGGAGACTTACAGATGACGACCTTAGACCCCCATGATTTTGACCAACCAGGGTTGTCGTTGTTGGGGATAAATAGTTTTACTGATTTCCGGGAGCCAAAAGTTCAGGTTTGGGATCATGTGACTTTTGCCGATAATTATTATCAAACTGTTCCTAATTTACTAGCTAATTCTTTGACTCCAGCAGGTCGAGATATTCCTAATCTGCCAGCAACCGAGTCTGGTAAGACAGCAACTGGGTTGGAGTTCCCACGACAGGGGTGGCGATCAGAATCTCCCAATCCTAATGCTCCCTTATTAGGGGAACCCGATCTGTCGGTTTTCTTAGGTACTAATAAGAATGAACCTGACTACAACCGCAGTCGAGCAGGTTTTACCAGGGAAACCGATCCGTTTTATGGTTTGGGAGGAACTCATACACGAGTACCTAGTTGGTATGCGGGAACTGTAGATTTGGAGTCGGTTAATTTTCCCAATAATGAGCAGTCTGATGAGCATGGGATTTATCGTCAACGGAGTGATGGGCGTTATGAGCAGTTTTTCGATAGCTCGTTTTCCTATGGAGAAGGGGTGACAAATAAACCGCGAGTCACTCCGTGGTACAGACCAGACCACAAGCAAGCAGGTTTTAATGATAGTGCTGAGGATGCACCGAGTGAAGGTATAGGTACGGGTTGGTTTTATTCAGTGCTGGGTGGGGGTAAAGATTTGCGGACTCAAACTGGTGTAGATAAAGTGCCTGTTGATTTTGATAATACTTATGACGCGCAGATGCGGGGTGATTTTGCTGTGCCGACTTTGTTCAATGGTAATTTTGATGCGGTGTTTAATCCTAAAGGTACGTTTCGTAAGAGTGTTTCTCAAGCTATTCCGGGATGGTCTTTTCATGGTGGTGGGTCGGCAATAATGACAAAACAGTTAGTGGATTTGAAAGGTGTGAGTACCTTGACAGAACACTTGAAAAATGTAGGTAACGATCCGACTTCAAAGGAGTATCAGACAGATTATGCGTTGCAACTCCGACCAGGGGATTCTATTACCCACAATCGCTTCGTGGTTCCCGACGAGGGTGTGCTGCGCTTCGATTTACACGTTCCTAACGCTGCCTCAAATCCACGTTTACCTACTAGCAGTATCAGAACCTTCATCAGAGCCAGCGATTCAACTAACTGGCAGCCTTTGACACCGACATTTACTTACAAAGCGCAAAATCCAGCAGAACGAGGTGAAAATGCAGTGGGTTACTATGACTTTGTTAACGGACAATACATCGATCCCTACACTCGTCAGATAGATTACGGTCAAGAGGGATTTGAAACCTTCCATATAGAAATCCCTGACGAACTGCGTGGCAAGTCTGCTCAACTGAGATTCGACTTAGGTAGCAGTAGTAGTCCAGTTTATCTTGATAATGTCTTCTTCAAAAGTCAACATTTGATGTTAGGCAATCCCAGTTTTGCCAAACCTTCAGAAAATACTCACCGCGAGAATTATTTGATTGAAAAACCACAGTATTCCTTGTCTTACAACGATGCGATTAAAGGTCCTAATTGGGTGAGTTGGCAGCTCAATCAGTCTTGGTTGGGAGGGTTAAATCGTATAGATATAGAACCACGCACACCACCAGAAGGGTATAACGATCTCTTTCCCCCAGGCTTTGATGACAATTTCCCCGATTATCCTGATGGCGTTCGACCTGTTGATGGTACTTTTAGTCCTGTAAGTCGCAACAGTTTTCCATGGTCTTTAGATGACGAGCTTCCCGAAAATTGGGTAAAAACCCAAGGGGTTGATTACCTGATGAATAACCAAATTACTCCTCGACGTCTCGATCGCGGTCACATGGTTCCAGTAAGTTATCGAACTCGCAGCTTTAAAGATGGTTTTTCAACTTATCTAACAACAAATATGCTCCCGCAACTTTCATTCGTTAACCGAACCGCAGGACCTTGGTTCCGGCTCGAAAGAGAAACCAGACTTGCGGTTGAAGGTAATAGCGATCTTGAGTTTAATATCATTGCTGGTGGAGTTGGTTACGACCCCACTCGGCAAGGACCAAGGGGAGACGATATCAGGTATCCAGCAGGACATCCTTTTGAAAATCATCCAAATCCAGTTCCAGGAGTAGTCCAAAACTTTGTTGCCACGCAACAAAATGAAGAGACAGGGGAATGGGAGTACGTTCAAGATAGCAATGACAGAATTGTAATCAACTTACGTGGCTCTAACGAATGGATTGCCAATCCCAAACAAATAGGAGTTCCTGACTACACTTGGAAGGTTTTCGTACCTTTGCATCCCGGTCAGGGAGCAGCCGACATCACGCAGAACACCCCTGTAACTGCCGTTATCTTCCCCAATGCTGACCCCAGGGGATTTCCAACGGTAACAATAGAGGACACTGAGTTTTATCGGATACCATTGCCCAATGGCACGGAATTAACAATTGACAGTAACTCTGTGGGTGATTGGACTCAGTACGCTATCAGCGTCAGGGAGTTAGAAGATATAACCGGCTACGACTTTTTCTCGGAGGTGCCCCGGGACATCCAAAACATTATCGAACCAAGAACCAACAGAGAGTTGTTCCTTGCTTAGGAAGTTGTAAATTCAAATTCGTTTGGTGGCAATCGCTTTACCGATTGCCACGCTTAACTTAGGCTTCAGTATGATGCTTAGAGTTTTCCAAAGGCTTCGCCATCTAAATAAGCATCTACCGCAAGCCTCCCGTCGGGCAAAATGGTGTGGTGAAGTTGAATATACTCAAAAGAAGGGGAAGCAAAATTGATCAGACCTCTGAAATCGACATTCATAAAGTAAATCTCGTTTCCAGTCATTCCTTGGAGATCGGCGTTTCGGAAATTAGAGTTTTCAATGGTAATATCCATCATTTGCACATTTCTTAAAGTTGCTCCTTCAAAATTGCAGTTTTGGATATTACCTTCAGACATGAAACGACACCCGTTAAGATTAGCTCTCTTTAAATTTGTATTCAACAAGCCAAGTAAGACAGCTCCTTCAAGAGTCGCATCTTCCAGGTCGCATCTTTCAAAAGCGCCTTCACTTAGGCTGGCTTCTTTCAAACAAGCTCTTCTGAAGTTGCTGTCTTCAATCCAATCCAATCTGGCTTGGCTCAAGTTTGCTCCTTCAAAGTTGCTATTTTTAATCGAACTAAACCTGGCTTGGCTCAAGTCAGCACCTTCAAAGTTGCTATTTTTGACGCTACAGTAGGTTCCTCTCAAACAAGCTCCTTTAAAGTTGCTATTTTCAATCCCACTCAAAAATTTGGCCTCGCTCAAGTCAACCCCTTCGAGATCGAGATTGACAAGAGGAGTATTTCTAAATTCTCTTTGCCCTTGGGCATAGCATCTAAGTAGTTCTTTTGCATCCATAATTTTCTTTGACAACTCATTGATACAATTTTAGGAGCTTTTCCTTTTAGTGTAAATATATTAACTAGAACCATGATCGAGAAAACGAGCCGTAAATTCAATCAAGACGAACGCCTCTGGCGCATTGACGCTAAATGGGGAACTGTCGTGGATGGAAATGAAACCGACGATTTAATTCAAGTGCTGTGGGATGGAGAGTATAGCCCCCTACCTACTCCCACCATTGCCGTTATTAAGACTTCAGAAAAAGAACAATTTCTTGAAGAGATGCAGCAATTTTATCCTCCCTTTAGCTATTGGTGGCGACTCCAGGAAACCAAGGATTTCAAGGTAATTTTTGTTCAAAATGGTCCAGACGAAGATTCTTACTCCACTTTTGGTATCCATGCCCAATTTGAGGACTTAATCTATAATTTTACTATTAATAATTTCAGCATTCCGCACAGGGGAGTGATTTCACAGGTGCGCATTTCTTTGAACAAAAAAAGAAGTTGGTTTGAGAAGTATAAAAAGAATTATGCTTTTTTTGATGAAAACGGGCAAGTAGAGCTTTGATGCTTGAGACCAGATGCTTTTGAGTTTGCCTCCCCTAAACTAAAATTTTCCAATAGTCTTTAATATACTCTCCTTCGGGAGTAGTAATAGTGTCAATAATGCACTCAGACCATAAATTGGAGCCAGCGATCCTGGCTCCAGTCAGATCGACATTTCCTAAGCTAGTTTCACAAAAAATTGCCCTCTCCAGATTAGCATTTTTCAAGCTAACATCCTGGAACATTGCTTGGCCTAAATTGGCTTCTATTAACAAGGCTTCATCAAGGTTGACTTGGAGTAAAGAAGCCTCCACAAGGCAGGAATTTTCTAAATTAGCTCTCTTCATGTTAGCATTACTAATTTCTATGTTTCCTAATCTTGCATTTTTAAGATTGACTTCTTCCAGGTTAATATTTTTTAGATAGGCATCAAAAGAAACTTCCGTCAAATTAGCGTGATTTAGATTTACTTCCTCTAGTTCCGCATACCTTAATCTAGCTTGAGTAAAATTGGCGCAACTTAAATTTACTCCTTTGAATTTCACTCTGTACAGTTTAGCTTGAGTGAAGTCGGCGTTGGTAAAGTTAGCTGCTTCAAGATGACAATCTCTTAATTCGATCCCTCTTAAGTCAGCACCAGTAAAATTCCTTTCTCCACCACTGTAACGTCTGAGCAATTCTTCCGCGTTCATAATTTGTATTCCAATAGAGATTCTACATTATCAACTATACAATTATTTGATTAAAAAGCCTCAGTATAGTAACAATCAGACCATCGCAAGTTCCTAACAATCAAACCCTTGTGGGGCGGACTAATCCAAAACAGATTCCCGTTCCCGATTTCACCTGGAAGATTGCCACAGTCCTCGAACCTGGTCAAAGCCTTTCTGACATTGATGCCAATACCCAAGTTATTGCTTTGATTACACCAAATCGTCGGCCTCCTGCTGGTAAGACTGGGCCTGTCCAACTTCCAGGCGGGGAGACGCGCCAAGTCGCTAACTGGGAACACTGGCCAAATTGGCGAGTTAATGTAAATTACCTTGAAGAGATTACGGGTTATGACTTTTTCTCAGATTTACCACAGGAGATTCAACAGGTTATTCAGGCAGATGATTCGAGCGAGCTGACTTTACCTCTACAATCGAAACCATAAAATCTATGGAAATGCGAGTAGTCACCTCAGTTTACTGAAGAGCTATCACTAATCAATCCCGTCGGAAGTAACAACGCTTCCGTCGGGCATGATAGTTTGCCTGTAGTATTCGAGAATCAGAACAGAACTTGCTCCGCGAAAGTCAGCAAATTCAGCATAATTATCATAACCGTCACAGTCTTCAAACCGTACATTTTGAAAGCAGGTATAGTCAAAGCCACTTCCGCAAATTTTCGTTCTTACGAAGATAGCCTCTGTGAAATTACATTGCTCAAAAACGCATCTATCAATCTTTGCCCCACAGAGGTTTACTCGTTCTAGGTTCGCTCTATCAAAGCCACAATAAAACAACACGGTTCCTTCTAGATTGACATTTACCAGACAAGCCATATCAAAAAAGCTCTCCAAAATATTGGCTTCTTGAAGGTCTGATCCGTTGAGATTAGCGTCAGATAGACGGCAATCATATAATTCAGCACCCCTGAGATTTGCCCCCTTGAGGTTAGCGTCAGATAGCTCGCAGTTCCACAATTCAGTACCTCTGAGATTAGCACCTTCAAGATTAGCATCATCTAATACAGCAAACTTGAGTTTAGAACCACTAAAATTGATTCCCGGAAGGTGTGCCCCTTTTAGTTGGAGACCTTCCGAACGGTGTTCCCCTTGCAACTCCAGCCCAGAAAAATCTCTTTCACCTGCTGCATATCGCTCCAGTAATTTTTTAGTTGTTATCTGCATTATGCGTGTCATAGTTACTCTCCTAAATTTAGATTAGATCGTCATCTTCAGTATATCCAATTCTTCCTAATCTGATGATTTTGATAACCCTGCTGTAGTGCTTAACAGTGGTAATGTGGGAATCATCCAAGACCCATTAGGTGAGAATCCTGAGTTGGTGGCAGCGACTCGACCACTTCCAGACCATTTAACTCACGATTTGGTGTTGAGTAATGATGATAAGTATTTGTATGTTTCTAATCCCCATTTGAGTGGTAGCGGTGATGTGCTGATTTTTGATGTGGAGGAGATAATCGAGACGTTGTTATCCCCAGGGGATTATGAGATTGATGTTTTAGACCGGGGTGTGGGTTCTCCATTTTTTGATGAGAGTACGGCACGGATGGTGACGGAGAATGATTTTGAGTTTGTGCCCATTGATGATATTAATCCGGATATTAGTATAGCTGCTGATTTTGAGATTCTGCAAGAGGACAGGCCGCGTAATCAGTTTGTGTTTGGAGTGCCCGATGATACGACCAGGGGTCCGGTGGCGATTGGAGGGAATCCACGAGGGATTGCGATTACTGGTGGTGATTGGTTGGATTTGACAGGGCCAACATCTACAACTGAAGACCTCTTACCAGAGTTTAAATGGGAGTTTGAGTATCCTGATGAAATTGAAGAGATCAACCTATTTGTGAGCGTGTTTGAGCAAAATGAGGGTTTACTGCCATGGGATAATTTTGTGGATTTATCCGGTCCTAATGGCAACCCATTTCTCGCAGACCAGGGACTGATAAGGAAGGCAGAAGGAAAAGAAAGGTTCTTTGGGATAAGGTTTTTTTATAACTGATTATCCGGACATGATATATATCATATCTGGTTCTCCTTGTTTCTTAAAGAGGGAAAGTTTGTAGTTGGTAGAGGGTTTGGAGACTAAACTCCTACAGTTTTTTCACGAATGATTTCTTGTTTCTTAAAGAGGGAAAGTTTGTAGTTGGTAGAGGGTTTGGAGACCAAATCCCTACAATTTTTTTCACGAATGATTTATTCTTTTTTTCTTCCTTCTTTCTTCTTCCTTCAAGAAGAAAAATTTCTTCTCAATAAGTTCTCCTGCTTTAATAGATTTGCGCAACCAATCTAATTCTAAATCTAATTTTTCTGCTTCAGTTAATTCCCAATTATGATGTTCTTTTTTGAGGCGGTTAATTACATCATATAAACATAGAGCAACACTAACAGAAATATTAAAACTTTCGCTAAATCCCATCATGGGAATTTTTACTAATACATCTGCATAGTTTTGAGCATATTCTGATAAACCACTAATTTCTGAACCAAACATTAATGCTACTTTTTTGTTGACAGATAATTGTTCAATAGTTATCTCTTCTTGATAGAGAGTTGTTGCTGCGATTGTATAACCTTGACTTTTTAATTTATGCAAACATTCATCTGTATTATTTATGCCTTGTTGATTATAACGATGTAATGTTAGCCAACGATCTGAACCAATGGTTACACCATGAGTAACTGTAAAAATATTTTTATTCTCTACAATATGCACATCTTGTACACCAAAACTATCACAACTTCTGAGGACGGCACTAGCATTGTGGGGTTGATAAATATCTTCTAAAATAACAGTAATGTAGCGGGTTCGTTGCTGTAAAACTGATAAAATTTTTTGCCGACGGGCGACACTGGCAAAGTTACTTAAGTAAGTAATTAATTCTTGTTTTTCTTGTAGTTTCATGCACCATTAATATTAACTAGGGTTTGCGCTCAAAAGTCATTTTGTTAGGGGAGAGAGTAGGGAGTAGGGAGTAGGAAGTAGCTAATAATTAGGATTTAGGGTAGTTGTAAAAGAGGTTCTCATTTATAATTGCCCCTTAGTTTTTCTGTCATAATTCCCCGTTTAGGTTAATTTTTTCTTTTCGGCTTTATTAACCGAAAATTTGGTACTTTTTTAGTACCTAAAATTCTTCAAACCTTTATTTTATTTATAAATTATTTAATATTTTATCGGTAAGCTCTAACTATACAGCGATGCGTCCTAGGGAACAGGGAACAGTACCCTAAGAAAGGAAGAAAGGGTTTCAGTATTTAAAATGTCCGCGCCCTTTGCTGCAACTGCTATTTAGCATATCAGCAATAATAAATATAGATTAAAAATCAGGAAAAAGCTAAATTTATAGCACTATAAACAAACTGTTAGGAAATTGATGAAAATGATAATAATTGACTTCAATATTTGCAGTTTATAGCTTCATCATATTGATCTAATCTAATAAATGAATATTTAAAATTATAGCAATCATATTTCATTTGTGAGAGTTTAGTGGTAATTTAGGAGTTAGAATTCAGGAGCTAGAAGTCAAAATATGAAATGTTTTTGATTGATATTAATCGTTCTTAAATATCTCATAAGTCATTTTTGATTGCTATATTATTACTGATGATTTTTGAGTTGAAGTTGTTCTTCTTTGTTTGTTTTCATTGAGAAAAATATTTTCATTTTTTCATTAATTTTCTCCTGGCTTTATAAGGCTTTACCAGTTCCTCTAAGGGGACTTTTCTGGTTTGGTTATTCTTCACATTCACCTGATAAATAATATTATTATCAACATCTAATCCTGTTAGCCAACCACTTCGAGGATGATATGCACTGGTATCAATATCTAGCCAACCTTCTCCAGAAACTAATTCACCAGGTTCAACATCATCGAAAGTAAAAGTTATAGTGTGACCTACAATAATCAATTTATCAGAAAAGTAGGGTTTTTCCATAGAATGAAATTGATCGCGAATCCAACAATATTCCTGGGAAGCTTGCATTTTAATAGGTAGTTTGGGATTAATCCCGGCATGAACTAACCAAATATCTCCTAAGTCTAGATATAGAGGTAGAGATTGCATCCATTCTAAATCATCATAAGGCATAATTCCTGTATCTCGATAACTTTCCACAGTTTCGAGGCCACCACTGTGATACCAACCTTGCCATACTTCATGCTTATTATGTTTATTTCCTGTATTTGAGAGAGCTTGAATCATCATGTGTTCATGGTTCCCTAAAATACACTGATAAGGGCTTTTTCTGACAAATTCTACCACTTGAGAACTTTTCGGACCTCTATCAATTAAGTCTCCTAAAAAATATACCATATCGTCTTTGCCAGGAGCTATCGCTTCTAACAAAGTGATTAAGGCATCATAATGCCCATGTATATCTCCAATGATAATACGTCTATTCTTCATTTTTGTTACTGATAATTTCTACTATCGCACTTTAATTTTCCTGTTTATTAAGGTAGACAAAATTACAAATTTTAGCAGAGTTAAAATTTAATCAAGTTTTAGTTACCAAACTTTAATTAAAGTACCTAATATTCAACTAAACTATTACATTTTACCATATAGTTTTTCAGGGTATTTTCCGACTCAAAATACCCTCTAAACTTTCAATCTATCTGAAAACTTAGTTACTTAAAGCACGCAAAAACTTTTGAATTTCTGTTAATAATCTTTTCCGTTTTGGCGGAGCAGTTAATGTCTCAGAGGACGAAGTAGAGTTATCTGCATTAGTTGCACCAGTAGCTTCAGCTAAAATTATATCTACTTCATCTCCGAGTGGTTTCTGTGGTCTTTCTGCAATTAATTTATACTGGCCATTTTCTAAGAGCAAAATTTGCCAGGGGGAAGGATAACAACGATATAATGCTGCCTCACCTAGAGACCTGATGTAATAGCAAGATTCAATAGTTTTGATAAATCTTTCCCTAACTTGACGTGCGGCATAACCAATTCCCACAATAGATACATCCTCTAATTTAGGGATCAACATAATAACTGGGCGATCGCCAGCCAGATTAGACAATTTTTCAGCTTGGGCCACTTCTACAGCAGAAGGAGCTATTAATAAAAAACATTGGTCTTCGGGTTGAACTTTTTGGTCAACTGGAGACCTACTTGTGCCAATATCTTCTATTTTAAATGTGGCATCTTGCCAATCTCGTCTGGCTAAAGCTGCTGCTCCAGTGTCAGGAAAAAAGACTTTAAGCTGAGTACCTATTTCTAGTAAAGCAGGAATAAATTGTTTTGCCAAAGATTGAGCTTGAAGTTCGATATCTGGAACAATTATTTCAATTTGGAGTCTTTTATGACCATCTTGAAGAGCTGCTTTTGTAGCCTCCATTGCCTGGGCGATCGCTTCGTTTATATCATTGGGTAATTTAGTCATCTATCTTAATATTTACTAAAATATATTGTGATTGACAGAAGATTAAAAAAAAATATCTTCGTTAGTTTTCATAACCATAACTAAGTATATAGTTAAACTGGGAAAAAATATGACACAAAATCATCCTTTTGAAAAATCAACTGAGGAACTAAAAGAATATTTACAAATTAGTCAAGTTGAAGGAAATTATGCAGTTAATAACTCCATGGAACCTGTAACTACTCTGGCAATAGGAGAAGAAGGTGGAAATGGTTTTACAACTGAGGTATTAGGAGAAGCAGGTGGTGCAACTACTTTAGCATTAGGAGAAGAAGGTGGCGATTTTCCTGATGCAACTACTTTAGCAATAGGGGAAGAAGGTGGAGATGGTATGACAACTGAGGCATTGGGAGAGGAGGGTGGTGCAACTACTCTGGCAATAGGGGAAGAAGGTGGAGGTTTCAATGAAGAGATTTATCTGGAATTTTATCCTGAGGTTAATGTTGCTATCAATAGAGGAGAATTAAGTTCTGGTTGGGAACATTACCTTCAGTTTGGAGTATTTGAAGCTGAACGGATAGGATTTTTTACAGGTACTAATAGTAATGATATTATTACTGCTTTTGGCAACAATAACAGAATTATTGGTGTTAATACTCTAGGATATGATTTGGTAAATGATGAAATAATTCCTAATAGTTTTGGTGTGGGAGAAATTGATGTATTAATTGGTAGTTTTGGAGTAGGAACAACAGACAAATTCATACTGGGTTTTTCTCAAGAATCGCCTTTTTATGTTGGGTTGGGAAGTTTCGATTTTGCTTTAATTAAAAACTTTGAAGTCGATTTCGACGAAATTCAATTATCAGGAAATTTAGATGATTATAGTCTGGAAATTATTAATAACTCGGTGAATATATCTATCCAATCGGGAGATTTAATTGCGATTATAGAAAACTTACCATCTCTAGATAATTTGAGGATTAATTTTGTTTAGTTAATTGGGTGGATTTCATATTTGCCAAAATACTTGA
>NZ_JAYKGW010000041.1:0-24434 GCF_035285525.1 Okeania sp.
AAAGCCCAAGGCTTTTCTAAATCATGTAAAAATGTTACTAATAAAACATCTGATAGAGAAAAAGGTAAAGTTCTTAATCCGTTCAAATGATGATAAAAACTATAGGCAATATTCATAACTTCTTGAATATGATCTATATATCCACCAACCCATGCTTGATGATTATGAGTCGAACCTCTAACCGTCTGAAAAAGTTGTCGGTTTTCTTCTAAGAGTTGTAAACATTTAGAACCATTAGGTTTATCAATCATTGATAATAATTCTTCAACTGTTTAGTAAATCATTTCAGGTATTAGTTATCAGTTATCAGTTATCAGTAAATACAGTTCAGTTAAGGATTTTTTGGGCAACTATTAGTAGTGGACTGACACAGCTAAAACTTTACATTAGATTTTCTCCTTTCCCACCTTGTCTTCCTTGCCTTCTTTGTCTTCCTTATCCTCCTTGTCCTCCTTTTCCTCCTTCTCTCTTCTTCCTTCTCTCTTCCTCCTTCTCTCTTCTTCCTTCTTCCTTCTTTCTTCTTTCTTCTTCCTTCTTCCTTCCTAAAATGAAGCTAATTTATCTGCCCAACGAGTTGTTTCTGGCAACCGATATTTAGTAGTACATTTTAACACATAATTAATAGCACTTTTTAAACTAATTTTATGACCAGTAGAAACATAAATTGGTTTAACTCCAGTACGACTTCTAACAACTGCACCAATAACTTCTTTTTTATCTATTAATGGTTGCCAATTACCTTTTTCTAAACCAACAGAATCATGCTCCCCAATATAATGAGATTTACCCACACCAATACTAGGAATATTAACTAAAACTCCTAAGTGACAAGCTACTCCAAATCGACGAGGATGAATTAATCCTTGACCGTCACAAAGTAACAAGTCGGGAATAATATTTAGCTTTTTTAAAGCTTCTAAAATAGCAGGTATTTCTCGAAAAGATAATAAACCAGGAATATAAGGAAAAGAAGTAGGAAGTTGAGCGATCGCTTGTTCTTTTAATTCTAATTCGGGAAAGTTTAAAACTGCTATTGCTGCTTGAGTAATTTGATCATCTTTACTATAACCAACATCAACTCCAGCTACATATTTAATTTCTCCAAATTTGTCTTCAGCTATTACTTGATGTCGCAGTTTTTCTTGCATAGCGATCGCCCTTTCTACGTCAGTCGGAACATCAAACTTTTGGTCTATTTTCATAACACTATAGAACTGAATAATTTACCTACTACTTATTCTCTACTCTTCCAACTCCCCTCACCGAAAAATTGAACGTCTCCTATTAAAAAAAAATTATGACTTACGCAAAAAAACCCAGCTTCTAGAGCAAATCATTGTTTTTAACACATAAACATCTACGAGAAACCGGGTTTCTGGGTTTGCCTGTGTAAGTCCTAAGGATCAAAAAAACTGATAACTGAAATGTCACTCCCTATTCTGACTATCCCTTCTCCCTAATTCATAAATACCGCAAGTGAAACAAGTAATTATTCCAATACTAATTGACCAACTTTTATCTAAACCAAATTCTACTGCCCAATTGCATAAAGTTCCTACTATTAAAAAAGGAACAATACTAAAAATAGAAGCATAAAAAGCATTTTGAGATTCTCTTGCTTTCCGGGTTCTTTCAAATTCCTCCTCAGATGTATACAACGCTCTTTCGGCAAAATTAAACCAACGATTAAGTTGTAATGTTACCCACTCACTTACAGGGGAAAAACCCCAATATAAACCCAAAGACCACAAAGATGTACCTGCAATTGTTGTGGCATCTATGGCCACTCTAAACGGAAAAATTTCTTCTAGAATCATTTTTTAAAATCTTAAATTATTTTATTTCAGAGAATTTTAAATTATTAGACATCTCCAAAAAGAAAAACCAGGGAATCAATTATTATGCATAAATCATCAATTATTTGCCCTTCCATACCTGTTTCCAGTCAAGTGTTCCCTCTTTTCCGGAGATATCTATTAGTTATTATAGTTATATTATTAGGTAAATACACCAGTCAGCAAGATAGTTAGGATATTTTTCCCCGTCTCAAATTTAGTCCGTAAAGAAACCCTAGAAACCAGGTTTCTTAAAGAAACTGGGTTTCTCTGTGACAGCTAAGACCTTTCT
Source organism: Okeania sp. (assembly GCF_035285525.1). GTDB lineage: Bacteria > Cyanobacteriota > Cyanobacteriia > Cyanobacteriales > Microcoleaceae > Trichodesmium. Next base: position 2,128 of record NZ_JAYKGW010000041.1, read on the forward strand.
ACTTGCACTGATAACTGATAACTAAAAAGCTGTATCCTCAATATGTGTAATGACAATTGATAACTTTGACTGGGAATATAATCTCAAACTTATTAGAGCAGGGATCGGAACCAAAATTGGTCCAGAATTTTTTCAAGCTTGCACTCAATACCTAGCTCAAATTTTGCAAATAAAATATGCACTAATTGCAGAAATTTTAGACACCGATCCTCCAAAAGCAAAAGTATTAGCTTTCTGGTCAGAAAAAGGCTTTCTTCCTAACTTTGAATACGATCTAGAAGGAACTCCCAGTAGTACACTTTACGAAGCAGATGTCAAAATCTATCCCCATTCAATTCAAGAACTTTTTCCTGAAGATATACACTTATTAAACTTACAAGCTGAAGGTTATTTAGGTATTCCCATTATAGATAGTCATGGAAAAAAAATTGGTCATATTGCAGGTTTAGACACTAAACCTTTAAAAAACAGCTATCAAGAACAAGAATATATCTTAAAAATATTTGCTGCTCGTTCTGCGGCTGAAATTGAGAGAATGTCAGCCGAAAAAGCCCTAAAACAGCAAAATATTTACTTACAAGAAACTATTAAAAAGTTAAAAAAGACTCAATCTCAACTCATTCATGCTGAAAAAATGTCTGGTTTAGGACAAATGGTTGCCGGAGTTGCCCATGAAATTAATAATCCTCTAAACTTTATCTCTGGCAACTTAAATCATTGCCATAACTATACAAAAGATTTATTAGATTTAATCCATCTTTTTCAACAAAAATTCCCAAATTTACCCGCAGATATTCAAGAGAAAATTGAAGAAATTGAATTAGATTATGTGGAGAAAGATTTACCTAGCTTATTAGGTTCAATGATACTAGGAGTAAATAGAATTAGTGAAATTGTTAAATCATTACGAACTTTTTCTCGTCTAGACGAAGCCAAAATAAAACTGATAGATATTCATGCAGGTATTAACAGCACCTTACTTATTTTGCAAGCTCGTTTAAAAAATCAGCCCTTTGAAATTCAAGTAATTAAAAATTATAACCAACTACCTTTTATTAATTGTTATGCTAGTGCATTAAATCAAGTTTTAATAAATATTATTAATAATGCCATTGATGCCCTAGAAAAAAAATTTTATCAAAACAAATTTACCGAAGAACAACCAACAATTTGTATCACAACCAAAAAATTAGAAAATAATTGGATGGGGATTTATATTTCTGATAATGGCTTAGGGATAGAAGAGAAAAACCACTCCAAAATCTTCGACCCCTTTTTTACTACTAAACCAGTTGGTAAAGGTACAGGTTTAGGCTTATCAATTAGTTATCAAATAATTGTTGAACAGCACAAAGGAAGAATCAAGTGTATTTCCTCTCCTGAAAAAGGCTCTGAATTTGTAATAGAAATACCAATAAGTTCTGTGGAACCTTTCCAAAACTATCAAATTTAGAAAGCTTGTCAGTATTCAACCCCAGAAACCCAGAAAAAACCCCCAGAAACCAGGTTTCTTGAAGAAACCTGGTTTCTCTGTGGTGACGCTGATTAAAAACTTGTGTCAAAAAGTTACTGATTAACTGTATAATAGCGCGAGTATTAACATAGTTATTTCATTTTGACTGTAGATTCTTCCTTCAAAAAGTAAAAAATATGTCAAATCCTAGAAAAAATCTCCCACACCAATTATCTAAAACTATCAGACAAACTTTACATTATCCTCAGAAAAAATTATTACTACTAGGACTGATTGCCCTTGCTACAGCAGCTTTAGGAATAAAACAAGAATTAGTCAAAGCACAAGAAACCAAAATTCCCAATCAACAAACCGCTTACATTAACGACTGGCAAAACGCCTCTTTCCCTGTAGAAAACTTTCAACAATATACATCACCTTTTGGCCCTCGTGGTGGAGGGTTTCATTATGGACTAGACTTAGCCGCTCCCAAAGGAAGCTATATCCGCAGTTGGTGGACTGGCAAAGTTGTCGAAGTTTGGGAAGATGGTCGATGTGGTACTGGTATTGTAATTGAATCAGGTGCTTGGGAACACATCTATTGTCATGTTCAAGGGACGGTAGAAATTCATAACGGACGTCGCTATTTGGTAGATCGTAGTGGTGGAATTATGTTACCTCAAGGTCAAGTCCTACCTGCTGGAAGTCGAATAGCTAGAGTGGGAATGACTGGTAGAACCAGTGGTCCTCATTTACATTGGGGTTTAAAATATGGAGGACGCTGGGTAGATCCTGGTTTAGTTTTGCGAGAAATGTACTCTGAACAAACAAGGCGATCCTAATAATTCATTCATTCAAAATTCAAAACTAATATCATGTCTTGATAACTTAGAGAACTCAGAAACCCGGTTTCTCTTTGACAACTTTTATTGCTAATTAGTCGTATGAAAGACGACTTTAGTTTTGAGCTAAGGAATTTATTTCTAAGCTCTTCGTTTCAACCCACTAATTAAAAAGTCAAAAGTAATGTCATGTCTTGATAATTCAGAAAACTCAGAAACCCGGTTTCTCTTTGACAACTTTTATTGCTAATTAGTCGAAAGACGACTTTAGCTTTGAGCTAAGGAATTTATTTCTATCTAAGCTCTTTTAACCATATTAAACATCTGCGATCATAAAAAATGAAATGGGTGCATCTGATCTCAAATCAATTATGACAGAGAAATCATCAATTATTGACTTTTACCAAAAAATGAGGTATAAAGCCTCCCCTTTTAAGGAGGTTCACTCTCTACTGATAACTGATCGCTGAAAAAGCTCCCTAAATTTCAACTTTTCTTTTCCAAATTAATAGCCGACTTCTGTTTCTCAGGTAACTCCCTGTACTCCGAAACTATTCTCCGGAACTCATCACCCTCAATAGTCTCCTTTTCTATCAACAAATCTACCAACCTATCAATCAAAACACGATTTTCTCGAATAACTTGTCGAGCTTTTTCATAACAATGAAAAGCCATCGTTCGTACTTGATGATCGATCTTAACCGCTACTTCCTCAGAATATTCAGACTGCTGCGACTGCCAACCTCGACCTAAAAAAACCTCCCCACTAGGATTTTCCAAAGCCAAAGGTCCTAAATCAGACATTCCATAGCGAGTTACCATTTCACGAGCCAAATTAGCAACACTTCTAATATCGTTAGTAGCTCCCACCGTAACTTCCGCCGAACCAAAAATCTCTTCTTCCGCAGCACGTCCACCTAAAGAAATTGTAATCCGATCTATCAACCAACCACGAGTATACATCCCACTGTCAATCATTCCCTCATCCATAATAGGTTGCGCAAAACCACCCACTCCCCCAGAACGAGGAATAATAGTCACCTTATTCAAAGGATCGGAATTTTTGAGCAAAGTCATCAACAAAGCATGACCCAACTCATGGTAAGCAATTAACCGTTTTTTCTTACTATCCAATAATGGAGTCAGACTCAAACCAATAGTCACTCGGTCAATAGCATCATCAATTTCTACAGATGTAATTCCCTCTTTGCGTCGTCTAGCAGTTAAAATCGCAGCCTCATTCAACATATTAGATAAATCCGCTCCCGAAAAACCAGGAGTCTTGCGAGCGATCGCCTCCAAAGATACCTCCGGAGTTAACTTCTTATTCCGAGCATGAACTTCCAAAATTCCTAAACGCCCATTATAAGTAGGTAAATCAACAGTCACCTGTCTATCAAAACGACCAGGACGTAACAAAGCCGCATCCAAAACATCCGGACGATTAGTCGCCGCAATAATAATAATTCCATTATTACCCTCAAACCCATCCATTTCCGTTAAAAGTTGGTTAAGAGTTTGTTCTCGTTCATCATTACCCCCACCAATACCAGCACCTCTTTGTCTACCGACCGCATCTATTTCATCTATAAATATGATACAAGGAGCATTTTCCTTAGCCTTTCTAAACAAATCTCGTACCCGAGAAGCTCCCACACCCACAAACATTTCCACAAATTCCGAACCAGATATACTAAAAAAAGGAACTCCAGCTTCACCAGCGATCGCCTTTGCCAAAAGAGTCTTACCCGTTCCCGGAGGTCCTACCAAAAGCACACCTTTAGGAATTTTCGCCCCAATAGCTGTAAACTTCTCTGGTTTTTTCAAGAAACCAACAACTTCCTGAAGTTCTTCTTTTGCTTCTTCAATACCTGCCACATCATCAAACAATACCCCTGTCTTAGCCTCCATCTGAAAACGTGCCCTAGACTTACCAAAATTTAAGGCATTTCCCTGAGACTGACTAGAGCGACGGAGAATTGTCAGTAGTACAAAAATGACTACCAGAACGATGAGAATATTAAATATAATACCCATAGCAGCCGTATTATCAGGAGAGCGCTTCAGCTCAAAGTCAATTTTTTGAGTACGAACTCGATCTAGTAATTCCGGGTTATACTCAAATACTCTCACCGTATACATTGGCTCATTAGCTTTTTGCCCTTTGAGGCTAACCCTAGCAATACCTTGAGAAGGATAAGCATCTATTTCTGTTACTTCCCCAGCCTTAATTTTCTCTAATAGCTCACTATAGCTCAGATTTTTTGGGGTCTTATTAGCAAGAGCTGGAGTTCCCAATAATGTTCCTTGAGCAATTATTCCAGTAGCTAAAATTTTCCATATTAGTTTACTACTTAATTTTTGACCAAGGATTTTACCAAGAATAGTTTTGGTATTTTCAGTCATGGATTTCGTTTGAGATAGTAACCAGTTGTGGTGATTCATTACCTTAAGTTCATCATTTTGGATTTGTTGCCAGAAATTTTTCATTATTTTTAATTGTGGCCTTTTATCTCAATTAAGTGTGTATATCTATATAATAAATAACGTGTCTTCAAATAGAGGTTTGTTTATTTTCTGAATAGTTGCAAAAATGACAATACATTGGCGTTATTCTTCCCAATATTGTTATCCTATAAAGATATAGTCATAAGGAAATTTTTGAGAAAAAACGTAAGCATTTAGCTGTCAGCTATTAGCTATTAGTTAGTATATACCATCCCCCTAAATCCCCCTTTTTAAACTATGCTTTATCAAAATCTTTCTTAACATAAAACTTGACAAAATTGACAAGTCAAGTTATTTGTAAGTCTGGGTTCGGCATTTTAAATTATTAGTTATTATAGTTATATTGTTAGCTAAATATGTCAGTCAGTAAAACAGTTAGAAACCCGGTTTCTCTGGGACAGCTAAGAACTTTCTATTTACACTGATAACTGATAACTCAAAAAACTCCCTTCCTGAAAATGAATCAATCTTATTCTCAAGATTGGACACCACTCCATGACCAACTACATCAAACATTACGTCAAAGAAAATTATTACCAAAAAATCAAAGAATATTAATCGCAGTATCTGGCGGTCAAGACTCCCTCTGTCTAACCAAATTACTATTAGATTTACAATCAAAATGGAACTGGTATTTAGCAATTGCTCATTGCGACCATAAATGGCGACCTGACTCAGAAGCTAATGCTAATTATGTCAAAAAATTAGCCATAAATTGGCAACTTCCATTCTATTTAGAAACAGCAAATAAAATCTATAAAAGTGAAGCAGAAGCCAGAAAATGGCGTTATCAAACCCTAAACAAAATTGCTTTAGAATCCAACTTTCTATATATTGTAACTGGCCATACAGCCAGCGATCGCGCAGAAACTCTCCTCTATAATCTAATTCGTGGTAGTGGAACTGATGGCCTCCAAGCCCTAACCTGGCAACGTCCCCTCACAGAAAGTTTCTCCCCCTTACTGGTACGTCCCCTATTAGAAATTAGCCGTACCCAAACAGGTAACTTTTGTCAAGAGCAAAAAATCAGAATTTGGGAAGATTCCACAAACCAAGATTTACATTATGCTCGGAACCGTATCCGCCTAGAATTATTTCCTATCCTACGGCAATTTAACCCCCAAGCTGAATTAGCTTTAGCCCAAACAGCAGAAATACTTAGTGCTGAAGTTGAATATTTTGACAATGAAACAGAAAAATTATTAGAGAAAGTAACAGAAGTTGATATAAATAACTTTAATATTTCTCAACTTGAAGAGCAACCAGTCAGATATATTATCAATCGTTTAGTATTACGCGAAGCTCCTCTAGCTTTACAACGTAGAGTAATGAGAAACATCCTACATAAGCTTTTACCTACTAATCCTAACTTCAGTCATATTGAAAAATTAACAGCATTAATCAACTCTCCTAACCGTTCTCAAACAGATCCCTTTCCTGGAGGAGCGATCGCCAAAGTCCAACACCCCTGGATTATTTTAGTAAGTAGGGTTTGCTGATTTATCAGGAACCGTAAAAGTCTGGTTGTGAAGTTAGGGAGTAGGGAGTAGTAGGGACACCCTTCCTTATGCAACCTCCGTACAGAATCAAGAGGAATCAGGAGTTGAGTGAGGATGTACTTGTCAAAATTATCCCTTGCCAATTTTGTCCAAGTCTTACCCAGATACTCACTTTTTCACTCTTATAAGGCGAAAATCTGGTACTTTTTCACGTTCTCAAAAGCCTAAAACCTTTACCAATAAATGCTTTTAGATTTAATCAGCCAGCCCTAAGTAGTCGGGCAAAATAAATTTCCTAGTTAAGGGAGGGAACAGGTATGGAGGGAACACTTCACTGGAATCAAGAATTGATAATTTCTGGATCAGATTGGAGATATCTAATAGTAATGTGTAATTAATTTTGTATAAGCACTTATAAAAAATTACTACTTAATTAATAAATCTGACTCTGGTTTGACAAGAATATCCTGGAGAACCTGACCTAACTGAGCTACTTGTTCACCTATACCCTGTACTTGCTCTACTCCACCCACTACTTCTTCAAGTTGCTGTTTCAATTTATCTAAATAACCCTCCAGAGGAACTATTACTTCTTGATCCACAGCCCCAGTTCCACCCCCCATATTGGCCTTCTGCTTTTCCCTCAAATTCAACTCTAACTGCTCAATTTCATTTCTTTTAACTTCTTGTTGCTGAGTTTGCTTATTAATTAAATCTTCTTTTTGGCCAATTTCAGTTTGTATTTGTTCAATTTCAGCCTCTAACTTTTGTAACTCTTCTGTCAATTGTTGTTTGTGACTCTCAATTTGTAAAAGTATAGGCTCTATATTTGCTTTATTTGGTTTTTCTTGAGCAGAAGAATTACCCAATCTACTCCAAAGAACTGTTTGATGCTGATTTAATATTTCTTCTCTTTCCTTAAGATTTCTTTGAGAACCTACCAAAGACTCACTTAACATTCTATAACGGTCTCTCTCATCAGAAAGTTCTGAGTTCAAGCTAATCCTGTCATACTCACTAGCTTTATCAATTCTTCTTTGCAAAGCATCCATTTCTTCCTGTTGTAAAGCCAATTCCTCTTCCTGATCTTTCACAAAACTCATATCCCTTTGTAAATCTTGTTGCAAACCTTGTACCAATTCCTCTAACTCATTAAGAGGCATTTTTTGCAAAGCTTCAACATCTACTTTGTTCGTAATACCATCATTCTGCAATGATTTGACCAAATCCCTCAGTTGCTCATAAACTTGCTTTTGTGTCTTAATTTGATCGTTTAACTTTTGAGTATAGTCTTGCTTACTAGCCAAGAGAATTCGTTGCCCTTTCAATTCCGCAGTAATTTTGGCCAAAGATTCCCAATTTTGTCGCCATTCTACCCATTTGTTTTGGACATGATTATTCAAACTGTCTATCTCTTCCTGCTGTGTGTTAGAATCTTGATTACCTGTATTTTGCCACTGCTTTCTATGTTGTTCTAGAGTTTCTTTTTGATTAGTAACTATTTCTAAGGATTGACTTAACTTTTCTCCCAGAGAATTGGTTGGAGTTATTGCTTCATTCAACCAATTCAATATATCTTTTATATATTGAGATTGTTCAGGATTTAAAACAGAGCCTTGACTTAATTCTCCTTTATATTTCTCAAATTCCTCTTTTTGCTTTTCTAATTCTAAGCGTTCTGCCTCTAACTCTTTTTTAATTTGCCCCATCTGTTGCTGGAGTTGATGAGATTCCTGACGTTGCTGCTCCAAATTATCAATTTCAGCTTGTAGCTTTTCAAGCTCTTCCTCCTTAGCCTGTAAATCTATTTCTCGACGATTCAGTTCATGGGCTTGAAAAGTAAGAGAAGCTTTCCATTGCTCTATCTCTTCCCATTGTGTTTTGGACTTTTCTTGGGACCGAGAGAAATTTTGGAGAATTTTTACTAACTGACGTGCAGCATCTTGAATCTGCTGCACCTGCTTATTGTTATTCAAGTCTACTAGCACCAATGCACCAGGAGAAAATTCCTTAGCTTCATCAGCCGGAATAACTTCTTCACCTGGTACAGCAGTCCAATTGTGTTCACCGCGCTGACAGGCTAGTAACTTCAAATCAGTTCTACCACCACCAAGACCACCAAAACCTATTGGCCTTCTTTGTACTTCTGCTAAATATAGCACACTGTTATCCTCTTGAAGTATCTATGCTACAAAGATTAATTTTTATAATTTATTGTTTTTTATGTTACCACTCTGAGCCGCAACAATAACTATGTTAATCTGAATATCAGGAATTAAGAATATTATTCAACCTTGGTTCTGGAATGAATTTTACATATATTTAAGCGGAACCAAGTATATTTCTTTATTTATTTTAACCAAAATACTATATTTAATAAGTACCGAGTTACTTTTATTTTTTAGGAATTTGGAGCAAAAGTTATAGATATAATCTCTGAATTAAACACTTTAATTCATTATTTTGGTAGAGTTATTAAAATTTAGTATTCAATTGAAATTCCCAATCAAGAGAATGTTATAACTATGACCAAAATAATCAAATAATGATAATATAACATACTATAGTATAAAATATTATTTGTACAAGAACAAACTATGAGAAATTATAGCAGAGCATATTTACAACCATCATTAGGAAATGCGGGTTTTCATGTATCTGATAATTTGACCAACTAGAATAATTCTGAAGACAAATAATAAAAATTAAGAATCATTATCTGCAAATGTCTATTCTAGTCCCAAAATCAATAAGCGTTTAATTTTAGTGATATAATTCTCCTAAGTTAGACAGAAATACCTTATGCTTATGATATGTAAATATTCTATCCTAAAAATAACCAGGAATCTTAGTCTTTCCTATATTTCCTATATACATATCTACATTATTATTTTTCATCAAAAATTTATTTTACAAGCTGCATGCAGGGAAATTTAAGTGAAATTGATATCCGCAGCATCCTGCAACTGATAGACTTAGGTCAGCGAACTGGTGAACTGTTTGTTAAGGCCTACAGTTCCACAGTTAGCAGTAATATTGCTGAACCCCAGCAGCACTTTCCTAAAGAACCATCTTGGTTTGTATTTTTTATGAGTGGTCAGATTATCTATGCTACCCCAAGTGCAGGTAGTTTATCCCGTTTAAGAGACTACTTACATCGGTATAAAGCAGATCGATATCTTGACACAATTAAAGTTCCTTTTGTTGGCTCTGTCAATGCACCTGAGTATGGATATTTATGGGCTTTGCTAGAAAAAGGAATTCTGACACCAGAGCAGGGACGAAGCATTATCCATAATATGGTTCGTGAAACTCTATTTGAATTACTAAGTCTCCGTCGAGGAGCGTTCATCTTTGAAGTTGGCCCAGCTCTCGCACCTCAGCTCACAACCTTAGAAGTTAGCTCATTACTGGCCAAAATTATCCAGCAAATACAAGAATGGAATCAGTTTTCTCCTTATATTCAATCTGCTGAACAGTGTCCAGTAATTTCTGATCCAGCCCAGTTAAAAAAAGCATTAAAGCCAAACATATATAATATTTTAAGTCATTGGTCAGACGGTCAAACATCGATCCGGCAAATAGCTAGATATCTAAATAGAGATATATTAACAGTAGCTAAGGCGATTTATCCTTTTGTGCAAAAAGGGATAGTGCAATTACTCGATCAATGTTCAAAAACCAGCATGGTCAAAAAACCAAAGTCATGGCAAGGAAAAACCAAAATTCCCAAAAAAGTAGTATGTATTGATGATGATTTAATTGTTCAGGAAAAAGTTAAGTCAATTCTTAATCCTCATGGTTATGAAGTAAGTACTCTTAGCGATCCCCTCAAAGCATTAGGTGAAGTATTTCAAATTAAACCAGACTTAATTTTATGTGACATTGCTATGCCTGAACTAGATGGTTATGAGATTTGTGCGATGTTGCGTAACTCCACACTATTTCATCAGACCCCTATTATTATGCTTACTGGTATGGAAGGGTTTATAGATAGGGTTAAGGCCAGAATAGTTGGAGCTACACACTACTTGACTAAACCTTTTGGAGAAAGTGAATTACTAATGTTGCTCGAAAAGTATATTTGAACAGGATTACAAAATTCTCAAGTTTACATAATGTTGTCAAAAAATCAAGAAACTTAGGATGCTTTATATAAACCAGTTATGACAATAGTTTTTTGTAGTTGACTAATTTACGACAATATTATCTTAATTTATAATCTAATTAGGCTTTGCTGAAAAAGTATTTTTGCATTTGGTAGGGAGTAGTGAAGATTTAGGATAAGCGAGGAGTTGTTGCAGAGGTGGTCATTTAGAATTAATTCCTTTGATTTTTCTGCCATAGCTAGCCTTTAATGCTAACTCTTTGAACCTCAAAAACCTAAAAGCTAACTTTTTTCATACTCAAATTTAGCTTTTGGCTGTCAAGGTTTTAAAATTTAATCAACAAACCCTAATTAGTCGAGTAGTTAGCTGAAAAGTATAGTCAAGTCTTTAAATATTTAATCTTCAAGTGGACTTTGCCATTGGTAATTGCTAAGATGATCATTAGTATTGGGGAAAAAATCCTTGGTTACTCTAGTTAACTATTGGCAACTATTATGAAGAGATGATAAGTAAGATCAAAACCTTTGATAATAAGCTTTTCAGTCAACTTCTCTCCCGGAAAAATTAGCTGCCAAGATGGGCTATGATTGTTACAATTTAGTTGAGGATTACTGTATATTCTGTTTAAGTCTGAACTGATACCTACAGCTAAAATATTAATTTAGTAAGTTAAGTGCGCAAAAATACTTAATAATAATTAATACTGCTATTATAAAAAAGAGTGACTACCTATTATGTATATTTAATCAAACCAATACCTATGCAATTGATATATGACATAAGCCAAAAAACCAACTTACTTATGGCTTATGAAAATTCTAATCAATACCTATATTTTAACTATCAATTTTAAATCCAAGCTATCAGGTAAAAAAAATGAGCAAAGTTTTAGTTGTAGAAGATAGCGTTACTCAAAGAGAAATGATATCACAACTTCTGAAAAATAGCGGATTAGCAGTTACTGTTGCTAATGATGGAGTAGAAGCTTTGGGACGACTAAAAAATACTAAACCCGATATAGTGGTATTAGATATTGTCATGCCCAGAATGAATGGCTATGAAGTTTGTAGGAGGATCAAATCTGATCCTCAAACTAAGGATATTCCAGTTGTTATGTGTTCTTCCAAGGGAGAAGAATTTGACCGTTACTGGGGTTTAAAGCAAGGGGCAGATGCCTACATTGCCAAACCATTTCAGCCCACAGAACTTGTGGGAACAGTTAAACAATTGTTAAGACGCTAAGTTTAAGAATCTATGGTAGGCAATGAAGAATTTTTACCAGGCCAAGGTACAGGAATCCAAGAATTAGAAAATCCTGAAGGTGAACAACATTTGCGATTTTATTTACCCTCTGGTAATGAGTTTGCTCTACTAGCAACAGATATACGAGAAGTGATTTATCAATCTCCAGAAGGTATTACAGCTATTCCCAATGTCTCTTCCTTACTTTTAGGTACCATAAATGTTAGGGGAAGAGTTATTTGGGTAGCTGATTTAGCTCAATTTCTTGGAGACCCAATCCCAGTAAATACCGATCAACCAGAGATTAAAATAATAGCAGTAGAAGATCAAGACACTATATTAGGACTAGCAGTTGAACGAATTGTGGGAATGCAGTGGCTTGATGAAAAGAAACTGAAAATGTCCACCGATGTTCCAGATGGTATGGCTCCTTTCTTACGAGGAGAGTGGGTTTTTGATAAGAAGGGAGAACAAGTTCTCAGGCTACTGGATCAAGAAGCAATTATTCGCTCGGCTCGATGGGCAGCCTAAAAAGGACGTTTTCCGCCCTTGAGCGGACATGAAACGCTACGCGACATGGAAAGCGGAGCATTCCGTCAGGAAATCGCATTTTTGCCTGTGCAACGTCCGTAGGGTTGATAAGTCAACATAATTATTTGACTCAGTTGTCTATAATATTTAAGATTTCTGAGTAAGGCTGATTCCCAATTCCTAATTCTGTTAATGATAAAATTCAAAAACTAAAAATAAATAATATTATTATTCTTGAGAGAGGGACAGCAAATGACGTCATCCAGCACAGATTTTTTACAAGATTATCACAAGGTAGAAGATGCCTACAGTCAGGGCAATTATGAAGAAGCAGCAACTTTAGTTTACAATTTAATTCAGGATTATCCAGAAAACCCTAGTTCTCGGCTCCTTTGTGGTCATATATATTGCTATGGACTTCATCAGTATGATGTGGCCAAAGAACAATATCAGTTAGTTTTTGACCTTAGTGATGATCCAGAACTGTTGGAATATGCTCGACAAGGTATAAGTGATAGTGAGCAATTTATTAGAGATTATTCAGTTACCTCTGATGAATCTCCAGAAATTCTAGACGATATTAACCTTGATGATTATCAAGATGAAGAGTTTTTAGAAGGACAAATTTCTAGGGAGATGGAAGCGATCGCAGAGCAAAATGATCTAGAATTAGATGAAAAAGACCAAGAAGACATTACAGACCCAGAACTAATTCTCAATGAAAATATTCTAGAATTAGATGCTAATGAGTTAGAAAATTTCAGAGATTCAGAACTAATTCTCAATAAAAATGCTCTAGAATTAGATGCCAATGACCTAGAGAATATTGCCGACTCAGAACTAATTCTCAATGAAAATTCTCTAGAACTAGATATGGAAGACCTAGAAAATATTAGAGATTCAGAACTAATTCTCAATGAAAATACTTTAGAATTAACAGAAGAAAACTCCGGAGAAAATTTGCATCTAGGGAAATTAGAGTTAGAAAAAATAAATGATTTAGAATTAACAGATGAAGATGATAATCCTTTCACCAAAAATGGTAGTTTCTATAAAGATGAATATTTAGAAGATTTAGAAGATTTGACACAATCTGACAATAATATTATAGATAACCAAGAAATAAAAAAACAGTTGCCCATAGAAAATGGTCAAGTATTTACTAATGGAACCAAGCAAAAATTAACAGATAATGTAGTTTTAAATGGTAAAAATAGTGAATCTTTAGAAGATATACCTGATTTTACTTTAGCCGCAGAACTAGATGAAATATGGAAAAAACAACAAGAAGAATTGTTAAAAGAAGAAGAAATGTCTGAAAGTCAAATCTTGGAATATGAAGACATTAAAAATAGTAAAACTACCCAAAATGTTAACCAAGGTTATCAAAAAGAAGAGTTAGACTTAGACTTATTAAATGAAGACTTTGAGAATGTAATAGATGAAATATTAGATAGTTCTGAGGAAACAAATAATATAAAAAATGAAGGGACAGAAAATAAAAACTCTAGCCGTAATTTTTCAGAGACATCAGATATAGATGAAGCCACTTTGCTAATGGAAAATAAAAATAATCATTTCAAGGGGGGAAAAATTAGAGGTAAACAAGTTGAAATAGGAGATGAATTATATAAAGAATGGGAGCAAAGAGAAGAGAAGAGTGAAGAAGTAGTGGAAGAACTAGATAGTTTTGACATGAATGAATTTGACGAAGCAGCATTTAGCCAAGCTTTTAATCTGGATCAAGAAGAAAATGGAGATCAAAAAGCTAATGGTTTTCTAGAAGATGATGAATTTGGTAATTTTGAAGACTATGCTTCTCTGACTGAAGGAATAGAAGAGGTGTCAACTGATATGACCACTCCTGAAATAGAGGTAGTAGGATCAAATTTAGAACCAATGGATACAGGAATGGTTATGGGGGCTACAACAGGAGCTTTGTTTGATAATAAGGCTGATGGTAGCGCGATTGATAATGAAGAAGCTATACCAATAGTAGATCATCAACTCCCTACATTTAGCAAAATTAAAGGAGAAGAAGTAGATACAAGTGTAATGGTTGAACAGGGTGGACTAGCTTTTTGGGAAAATGCTTCCCTGTATACAAAACAACTATACACAGCCATAGGAACAATGATAGTATCTTTCATTGCAGTAGCTTCTGTGAGTTATACAGTTTCTTTGACTTCTTCCCAAGAAGAAAAAACAGAGGTAGTTTCTGATTTGCGGCGGACTGGTTGGATAATGACAGCCGTAGCAGGAATAAGCAGCGGTTTAACTGCTTATGGTCTTGGACGGATAACTGCAAAGCAAATAGAAAGAGCAAACAAAGACTTAAATACTCAATTTGATATCATTTGTGATGGTAATTTAAAGGCGATAGCGACAGTGTACTCAGAGGATGAGTTTGGTAAGTTGGCTGCTAAGTTTAATCATACGGCTAAAGTAATTCAAGCAACTTATATGGATGCTCAAAGAAAAGCAGAAGAAAATGAGCAGGCAAAAGAAGATTTACAACGACAAGTAATTCGCTTACTAGATGATGTAGAAGGGGCAGCTCGTGGAGATTTGACTGTGAGTGCTGAGGTTACAGCTAATGTTTTAGGGGCAGTTGCAGATTCGTTTAATTTGATTATTCAAAATTTGCGGGAAATTGTGCATCAGGTAAAGGAGGCTGCCCAAAGGGTGAGTAGGGGGTCTATGGATAGTGCGACGTTTGCTCAAGGTTTATCTACAGATGCTTTGCGACAAGCAGAAGAGTTGGCAGCAACTCTACAGTCTGTACAAGTGATGACTGATGCTATTCAACGGGTAGCTAATAATGCTCGTGAAACAGAAGATGTAGCTCGTTCAGCGGCAGCTTTGGCATTGAAAGGAGGGGAAACGGTAGACCGTACTGTAGCTGGTATTCTCCAAATTAGAGAAGGTGTGGCAGATGCAACTCGAAGGGTGAAACGTTTATCAGAATTTACTCAGGAAATTTCTAAGATTGTCGGTTCAATTTCTGCGATTGCTTCTCGGACAAATTTGTTGGCATTGAATGCTAGTATTGAGGCAGCTAGAGCGGGAGAAGCGGGTAAAGGATTTGCTGTGGTAGCGGATGAAGTTCGACAGTTAGCGGATAAGTCAGCTAAAGAATCTAAGAATATTGAACATACTGTTATGCAAATCCAGACTGAGACGGGAGGGGTAATGACTGGAATGGAGGAAGCAACTCAGCATGTTATTAAGGGAACGGCTTTGGCAGAAGAGGCGAAGCAATCTCTGGAAGATATTGTGCAAGTTACAACTAGAATTGATGTTTTAGTACGTTCTATTGCTGCGGATACAGTGGAACAAAATGAAGTAGCTCAATCGGTATCGAAAGTAATGCAGGGAGTGGAAATGACGGCTCAAGAAACTTCTCAGGAATCTCAACGAGTTTATAGTTCTCTCCAGAATTTGGTGGGTGTTGCTCGTGATTTGTTGACTTCGGTAGAGCGTTTCCGGGTAGATCCAGCAGAGTAATGAAGTAAGGATTTTTAATGTGATGTCCAATTTTCTAGGTTTTTCACTCTTCCTGAAATAGCTAACACTAGAAAAGATACATTGCAGAAACTTAAGTACAGGACAAAAATTTTAAAACCTTATGAAAATTAGCTATATTGCTAGGGTTGAAAATCAAAAACCTAGTAAATTAATTGCACCACAAAACAGCTTTATTTTTAGTTCAAAACTTTGATGTAATTTTGCTTCCCAATAGACATCTCCAAAAACAAAAAATTAAATCAATTATCTAACATAAATCATCTATTCTTTCCGCCTACTCCCAGCTCCCTACTCCCTATTCCCTCTTTTCTGGAGATGTCTAATGCATGAAGTTTTTGAGATGACAATCAAATCTAATAGAAAACTCAGAAGTAAGTCAGTCAGACAAATTTTAACTTTGGCACATTATAGGTTTGAACAATTCTTAAAACATAAAACTTACGAATACAACAAAGTTGTTTTGGATGTAAGTGGAGCCTATACTAGCAAAACAGTTGGTTGGACTGGCGACATTCTCAACAATTTAGGTGGGAAAAAAGTTGTTGTTGGTAGTAATGGATTTCGACTAGACCGCGACTTATAGCAATGCATGAGGATGGTGAGGTACACTTAACACCTACTGCAGTTCAGCCTTAGTTTGCTGTAACAACCACCGAAGGTTGTGTTACTAAAATTACTAAATAAAATTTTGTACCTCACGCGCGGGCGTGAAATTGCTGTAAATGGAGCGCGTGGAATCTTTATTAAAAGCTTGGTAGAACATCCTTCTATCACTTTGGGAGATACCCCCTCAGTAGGTTAATCTTACTCTGCATTGTTAATTTTTGTTAGCAATGCAGAGTATCGGTGTATCATTTCAGTTATCAGTACCTCTCTCTGGCTCTGTGCATTGGGATTGAAATACTGAATTGAAACTTTTTTCCCTGTAGAGGGACAGCTCGGGGCGCTGCCAAGGGGAGGCTTGAGACCTTATTTTTTGCTTGTCAATTTTTTAATTGACAAAATAGCTATTTTATGATAGCTGGAAATGGCGATCGCTATGCTAATAAAATGACTGAGGCTACCAAATGTAGTCATTTAATTTAAGAATGAAACACTTTTTCGGTTGAAATCCTGATCAAGGATGACAAGGAGGACAAGGTAGACAAGGTAGACAAGGATTTTTCTGTCTGCGTTTTATGTTAAGAAAGATGTTTATAGAACCCCTAAGCGTATCTTTGCCAAAGTGAGGATTTAAAGACAGGAGTCAGGATTTCAAGAAATAGAATAGAGAAAAAAGTATAAAAATACTCCCATTATGCACCATCTACCCGACTCCCCGACTTTATAGATCAGCTTAGGGGTTCTATAAAGCATAGCTTAAAAGGGGAGGCTTACCTCTTTTTTTGGTAAACAGAAAGATGAACTGAGTAATGTAATATAGGGCTGGGTGAATTAGTTTGGGTAAGTTATGAATAATATTTAATCATTGAGCCTGAAGTTAATGAAATTAGTATAAAAATTTTTACAAGTTATTTACGATTACTATATATTTCACTTTATAATATAATTTAATTGAAAATATAAAACCAGGTTAAAATTTGATTATTAACAATCAACAGTAAGAATCACTTAGAACTTATCAATGAGGAAGCCAATTTGATATTCGAGATTGTTTCTCGCAATAGACATCTCCAAAAATAAAAAGTAAAATCAATTATTATCCATAAATTATCAATTCTTTTTCCCCATTCCCTCTTTTCTGGAGATGTCTAATGACAAAAAATAGGTTATTTTGTGCAAGTAATGATCGGGACTTACACAGGAGGTACTATATATAGAGTTAAAAAACTATTGCGTATGGGGTTTTAAGCACTATATCTAGGGTCTCTGCGCAAGTCCTGATGATGTATTAGATTTTCACTGTCAGGACTTACGCAAGGCCAGGGAATTTTGTCATGGCGGGACTCGCAGCGCAAGCGAAGCGCAAGCAACAGCGTTGCGCTCCGCGATATGGAAAGCGCAGCATGACCTCAGGAAATGCAGAGCATTCCAAACCGAAAGCAATCTCAAGTGCCTAAAAATCGTTCATCATGGCTTTAGTCCTGATTGTAATTATTGCTCTGACAACGTTTGGATAATTTTCCTAAAACACCATTTAAGGCTTGATGCACTACTACTGGAATGTTTCATAATGTTGCGTTAGAAAATGGGGTGATGGGGTGATGGGGTGATGGGGTGATGGGGTGATGGGGTGATGGGGTGATGGGGTGACGAAAAAAGTTAATGCACTATTTTAGGTGAAACAGCCAATTACGGAAAGCTCCGCTTTTCATATTGCGCAGCGAAACAACGGTTGTTCTCTAAAAAGCAATAATATTTTTGACAGAAATTAAGATAGGATTGCTATAGATAAAAATTGAAAATCCTGATGATAAGGGTGTCAAAAAAGATAATAAATAAACATTATACGAAATAGGTAAAATGGATATGTTAAACCAAGCAAAAAATCAACTCAACAAGAACAATATTAATGAAGAATTAGATAAACAGAATAATACTAAAACTCATAATGAAGATTCTATAGACGACTGGTTCAATAGCCTAGAAAGTAGAGATATAGATAATAATGATAACTTAATAGTAGTAGCAGAGAAAGAAAATAAAGGTCCTGAAGTAGGAGCATCAGAATTAAATAGTTTAGCAGATTTATTTGAAGGGGAAACACCAGATTTAGATTCTAGTTGGGAAGAAGAAGTGCTAGATCAAGGAGAATTAGAATTAGATCAACAAAAAATATCTCAAATTGATACTGATGATGATGATGATATATCTGAATTCTTATTTGATATTAATGACCCTCCACAATCACCAAAATTTTCCAATAAAAATAAATGGGATGTTGTGAGTCCAAAAGGTAAAGAATTGTCGGATTTGTTTGAGAAAATCGGGAAAAATGAGCTAGATAAAAGTAGTAATTATGAAATTAAAAATTCTAATGATTTAGCAAATATATTTGGTGACTTAGAAAATGGAGAATTATCAGAATTAGAAGATATGGATAACCCAGAGATTGACTGGCAATTAGACATGAATTTAGAAGCAAATACTTCTCAAGCTCAAATAAATCTTACTTCCCAAAATCAGGCCGAAAATTCTGAGTTAGATAAATTAGATTGGAGTGATTTATTGGCAATTGAAGATGTAGATAAAAGGATAAAAAGTGATACGAAAGCAGAAGAATCTCAGCTCAATATAAATACTACAAATGATTTAATTTCTACAGAATCAGACTTAGAATCACTGTTTGAAGATTTAGAAGAAATTCCTGTAGAATCAGACGATTTGACATCTAGTTTGGCAGAACTATTTGAGCAACAAGATTTAGGCTCTTCAAGCTCACAGGATTTAACAGATTTGGAGCAGTTAGACTGGCAAAATTTTACACAAAATGATGACAATGATTTGAATAGTTTATTGGACGATAAAAGTTTAGATTTTGCTCACCTATTATCAGAAAGTAAAGTTGAAAGGAATCACAAAAATCAGGTAACTTCAGAAGCTATAGAAAACTTATGGTCTACATTACAAGAGGCAAAAGATAACAATGAATTTCATCAAGGTGAAGCTGATATATTAGGTTTAGATGAGTTGCCAGATGTAGTAACTCAGAAAACTGATATAGAGATAGAAAAAAGTCAAGAATTAATAGCTAATAAGCAAACAAAAATAGAAGATTATGAATTTATTGCCTTAGAAGCAATTCTCAAACCTGAAAAGTATAACAATTACAATGTTTTTGAGCAACTAGAGAGACTATTAAATGGTAAAGAAATTCACTCTGAATTTCAAGTAAATACAGGAGTTGTAAATCAAACTCATACACAGCAAATATCGATCAAAAGAACGAGCAAGTCACAAGAAATAGAAAATCAAGAATCATTGAGTGAAGAAGATAAATCCTTAGAAAATTATAATATAGATACTTCTAAATCATTAGTAGTTTCTACTACTAATGCTCCTCCTCCTCGCCGAAAATCTCGCCCTCTAGAACAAACAATAAAAGTACCTGCAAAGCAATTAGATAATCTGAGTAATTTGGTAGGTGAACTGGTAGTTAATCGTAATAGTTTAGAACAAGGTCAGGAACGAATGCGTCAGTTTCTAGATAATTTACTTCATCAAGTAATGTTACTTAGTGATGCTGGGCAAAGAATGCATGATCTATACGAAAAAACTCTTCTAGAAAGAGCAATTTGGGATAGTCGTCATGGACATCGTTCTGTCAATACTTCTCATGTATCAAACACAGAAAATAACAGTGAAACTTCTGAAGGAAAACTCGATCCTCTCGATCTCGATCGGGCTGAAAATTTCACTCCTTTCCACTTATTAGCTCAGGAAACTATTGAATATATTGTCAGAGTACGAGAGTCTGCCTCTGATATAGAATTTTTAGTTGATGATGCGGAACAAGTAACTCGTCAATTACGACAGGTGACAACTCAATTACAAGAAGGGTTCACAAAATCAAGAATGATACCTTTCTCTCAAACAGTACAACTTTTACCTCGTTATGTGCGAGATCGTTCCATAGAGTTTGGTAAAGAGGTAGAACTACAGGTAGAAGGGACAGAAACTTTGATTGACAAAATGATTCAAGATAAGCTTTCTGACCCGATGAAACACCTGATAAATAATGCTATAGCTCATGGAGTTGAAACATCCCAAGAACGTATCAGTGCAGGTAAATCTCCCAAGGGGCAAATCAAAATTCGTGCTTTTCACCAAGGAAACCAGACAGTGATTTCTGTAGCAGACGATGGGGCAGGAATTAATCCGGAAAAAGTGAAACATAAAGCGATCAAAAAACGTGTGATTAGTCAGAAACAAGCTCAAGAAATGTCTACGTTGGATGTTTATGACTTACTCTTTCATCCGGGTTTTAGTACGAAAGATAAGGTTGATGAGTTGTCAGGTCGTGGAGTAGGTTTAGATGTAGTGAAAACTAATTTGACTGAGATTCGAGGTACTATTACTATTGATTCTAGTATTGGGAAAGGTACAATATTTACTATTCGCTTACCACTGACTTTAAGTATCTCGAAAGCATTGTGTTGTATTAGCGATCGCTCCAGGATTGCTTTTCCTATGGATGGGGTAGAAGATATGATCAAAGTTGATCAAGATGATGTGAAAACGGCAGAAAATGGGCAGAACTATGTAGAATGGCGTGGAGCAAAGTTGCCTTTTAGTCACTTGCGAGATTTACTGGTTTATAATCGTAATCTCCGGAGGGGTAATGTTTATGGTGTAAATGCAGAAGAAGATATGATATCAATTGTGGTTTTGCGTTCTGCTTCCGTGGGTATATTTTTAGCGGTGCAAGTGGATCAAGTTTTAGAACAACAAGAAATCGTAATTAAACAATTAGAAGGTCCTGTACCTAAACCTATGGGTATTGCAGGTGCAACTGTTTTAGGGGATGGTAAAATTGTCGCGATCGCAGATGTGATTGAGTTAATTAATTTGGCAACCGGAAAACAACGGCGAGATGAAGGTAATATTTGGCCTTCTGTCACTCAAGATACTATATCTTTGCCTACAGAAAACAAGAGTGAGTTAACAGTATTAATTGTAGATGATTCTATTACAGTCCGTGAGTTGTTATCAATGACATTTAGTAAAGCTGGTTATCGAGTTGAACAAGCAAGGGATGGTCAGGATGCTTGGGAAAAATTGCGTGCTGGTTTACCTTGCGATTTGGTATTTTGTGATATTGAAATGCCTCGGATGGATGGTTTTGAGTTATTATCTCGGGTAAAAAGTGATTCTCATTTGGAGGTATTACCTATGGCGATGTTGACATCTCGGGGTGCTGCCAAACACAGGAAAATGGCTTTTGATTTAGGCGCTAAGGGTTATTTTACTAAACCATTTATAGAAGATAAATTGTTAGAGGGTGCAGTTAGTATACTTGAAGGTAAAACGGTTGGAGATGTTGTTACGGCAGTTCATTAGAGGGAGGAAGGAAGAAGGAGAAATAATTTGCAGCATATTCAGGGAAATAATGTAGTATGTAAATGTTAAATTTTTTGTGGTGCGGGCATCTTGCCCGCGACAGTTGTGTTTCATAGTCTGTAGGGCATATATTCCGCACGTCAAAATATTAAGTCGAAAGTTAAAATTCAGAATTCATGCTTTAAGAAGAAAATTATCAAAGTAAAGTACAAAATATTAAGTCAAAATTTACAATTCAGAATTCATGCTTTAAGCAGACAATTATCAAAGTAAAGTACAAAATATTAAGTCGAAATTTAAAATTCAGAATTCATGCTTTAATATCATGTCCGGTTGAATACTTGTTGTATATTTGGGTCTGTGTGGTCTGTGTGGTCTGTGTGGGGAGATGGGGAGTAGAAAGTGTAGATAGAATTATGAACATATACTATATAACCGGATTCTATATAAGAAGAAAATTATCAAAGTAAAGGGCTTTGTTGCATGAATGTTGCGATCGCAACTTCTCTTCTGGGAAGAAGTTAATTGGTGAATTAGAATTCTACTTTGTAACTTTCTGGCTGACAATTCTGTATCATACGATTAAGTATGGCAC